>CATKDV010000131.1:0-3198 GCA_949746985.1 uncultured Eubacteriales bacterium
AAATGGCTGCCAAGCTGGAGAAAAAGGGCTATGTGATCCGCCTGAAGTCCAGCCAGGACAAGCGGCAAACCATCCTCTCCCTCACGGAAAAAGGCAAAGCCCTGTGCGCCGATCACATTGCCTATGACCGGGAGGAACATCTCTCTGTCAGCGAAAAATTGGAGGAGTATTCTGACTCTGAGCTGGAAGACCTCATTCGATATGAGCAAAGGATACGGGCAATATTCACAAGTGACAGGTAACTTTTCTATTCAAAACGGCAAAAAGCGTCTTCTTGTATTGACAGGAAGGCGCTTTCCTTTTATAATTATTTTAGCTGCTAAAGCAATTTTCTTTTGCGCAATTTCTTTAGCTACTAAAATACTTTGCGGCAGGTGTATGCGGGAGGTAAGGAATGGGCGCCTGAGCGGGAAATATTCCAAGGGAAGAAAAATGAGGAGGGATCAAATGAAGTACGATTTTGACCATGAGGTTCAGCGTTTTGGAACCTATAGCATGAAATTTGATGATCCCGGCTATTTCCGGGCTATCGTTCCGGAGATCCGGCTGGATGAGGACACGGTTCGTCTTCTTCTGGCAGATATGGACTTTAAGGCGGCTCCAGCCATTGTTCAGGCCATGCATCGGGTGGCGGATCACGCCAACTTCGGCTATACCACAGCGGGGGCGGAACCGAAGTTCAATCAGTCCATTATCAACTGGTACCGCCGCCGCTATGGGTTTGACATCAAAAATGAATGGATCATCTACTCCAACGGAGCTTTGGACGGCATCGGTCAAACAGTCAATGCCTTTTCCGCGCCGGGAGACGGCGTGATCCTCTGCTCCCCTGTCTACAGCAACTTCACCAGCACGATCACACACCTGGGCCGCAAGGTGGTCAACTGTCAAAAGCTCCACCCTGCCGTAGGCGTCTACGAGATGGACTGGGCCCGGTTCGAGACCCTCTGCGCCCAGAAGGAGAACAAGGTCTTTGTCCTCTGCTCCCCCGAAAATCCGGTGGGCCGTATCTGGACGGCGGAGGAGCTCAACCGCATGGCGGAGATCTGCCGGAAAAACGGTGTCGTCATCGTCTCTGATGAGATCCACTCTGACTTTGTGCGTCATGGAGAAAAGCATATCCCCATCCTCCAGGCAGTACAGGATCACAGCAACCTGGTGATGGTCTCCGGCCCCAACAAGTCCTTTAACCTCCAGGGCCTCCACTGCGCTTACTCCGTGATCCCCAACGATTCCCTGCGTGCCCAATTCATGGACAACTACATCACCAATATGCCCACCCCCTTCGCCGTGGCCGCCATGATCGCCGCCTATGACGAGAGCGAGGGTTGGCTGGATGCGCTCAACGACTATTTGGATCGGGGGCTGGCCTGGACGGTGGACTACATCCATGAAAAGCTGCCCAAGGCCAAGGCCTATATACCCCAAGCCACTTATGTGGTCTGGGTGGACTTTTCCGATTACGGCTACAGCCAGGATATTCTGCAATACCTGGTCAATCACAAGGCAAACGTGGCCGTCCAGGGCGGTCTCTCCCACGCCCCGGAGCAGGGAGAACACTACCTGCGGCTGTGTCTGACCTGCTCCACAGCCACCATGAAGGAGGCCATCGACCGCATCGCAGCAGCCTTTGCGGAATACGAGGCCCAACAGGGCTCTACAAAATAAATAAGAAAAATGGGAGGTATCCTTTATGGATAACAAAAAGCTAAATGTGTTTGACCTGACTTCCATTGGCGTTGGCACGATCATCGGCGCCGGCGTCTTCTCCATGTTGGGCTATGGCATTGCCTATACCGGCCGGGGCATCGTTATCGCCCTGTTCCTGGCCATGGCCCTGGTGGTTCTCCAGTCCATCCGCTATCCCATCCTGGCCAATGTCTTTGAGCTGGATGGCGGTATGTATGCCTATAACGCTCTGACCTGTCCCCGGGTCTGCGCCGGCTTTACCGCCGCTCAGGATGTGTTCTTTAAGCTGGGTACCCAGTCGGTAACAGTTCTTGCTTTCGCCATGTATCTGGAAATGCTCTTCCCTGCTCTGATCCCCTACCGCAAGCTGGTGGCTATCCTTGTACTTACCGTCACCTATATCTGCGTGATCGCAGGCACCAAGTTTGCCGCCCGGGTGCAAAATGGGATGTGCATTTGTATGTACGTGGCCCTGGGTCTGTTCGTGGTGTACGGTATCATGAATTTTGACCCCTCCGCTTACGCCGGAGAGCCCATGCTCATCAACGGCCCCTCCGGCCTGATGATGGCCACCACCCTCATGTCTTATACCTGCAACGGCTTCCAATATGTCATCAGCATGGGCAAGGCGGCCAAAAATCCCAAGCGTGGCCTGCCCCTGGCATTCTTCCTGTCCGCTCTGATCGCCGCGATCCTTTACGCTGTCATCGGTTTTGCCGCTACCCACGCCTATTCCTACGGCAAGATCGCCGGGATGGGCCTGGGGGATATCGCCAAGCTGATGATGCCCGGTAGCTTTGCCACCTTCTTCCTGGTCGGCGGCGCCCTCTTTGCCCTGGGAACCTCTCTGGTGGGCGGCACCGCCTCCAGCTATCAGCCTTTGATGGCTTCGGCCCAGGATGGCTGGCTTCCCGCTGTTCTGGGTAAGACCACCAAGAATGGCACCCCCTATGTCCTGGGCTTCCTCTATGTAGTAGGCGTACTTCCCATCATTTTGGGCCTGGATCTGAACGACATGGTCACCATGCAGCTGGTTCCCTTGGGGCTGGTGATGATCGTCTGCACCATCTTCTCCCTGAATGTCCCCAACCGGTTTGCCAAAGAGTGGACAGAGAGCGGTATCAAGATTTCCCCTGCCCTTTATAAGGCGCTCAATATCCTTGCCATCCTCGCTTCCGTCATCCTGGTGTCCTACAGCTTTATCTCCAACGGCTACAAGGTCGTCACACTGGTCATCACCGCCGGCATCTTCCTCTACGGATATCTGCGCAACAAGTTTGGACACATTGATATCCAATCTCAGAAGGAATACCGGGAAACCGCGGATGTATGAAACCACAAAAAGGAGGCTGTCAGCAAACGCTGACAGCCTCTCTTTTGCGCTCTTCCGTCACTGGGGCGGCCACTCCTCCGGTTCCCCCGCCTGCTCCCAGAGATAGCGGGACAGGGTCTGGAAGGTGGTGTAGAACTGCCTCCGGTTTTCGTGGATCGAACCGACGCGCTCCATCG
>CATKDV010000132.1:0-8995 GCA_949746985.1 uncultured Eubacteriales bacterium
ACCTTCCGCTCCAGCAGCAGGTCGGTCACGTGCCGGAACTGCCCCGCCATCTCCGGGTGGTAGCCCAGCTCCCGGGCCCCGTAGTCCATATAGACCACCGTGTCCGTCTTGATCCGGGCCGAGCGCAGCATAGAGTCCAGCTTCTCCCGCCCAAACCAGACAGAGGGGGACAAAGCGGCGGCCCGGGAAAAGACCTTATTGTATTTCATCACGGCGTAAAGGCTCATAAGCCCGCCCATGGAGCTGCCCCCGATGAAGGTATGCTCCCGGTCGGGGAGGGTGGGAAAGTGGGTGTCGATAAAGGGCTTGAACTCCCCTGCCAGCCAGTCCATGGTGGTCTTGCCCTTCCCCACGATCTTTCCCACTCCCGGCATCTCGCAGGAGTAGGGGCAGTATTCCTTCAGCCTCCCGTGGTCGGGGGAGTGGTTGCACTCCACCGCGGCGATGATGAGGGGGGTCCGGGTCTCCTCCATGTAGTCCAAAAGCCCCCAACTTTTGCCGTAGGTGGCCTCCTCATCAGAAAACAGGTTATGGCCGTCGAACATATAGAGGACCGGCAGGCGGAGGGAGCCGGCCTCCCCGCAGAAATCGGGCACATATACATAGGCTCGACGGGGGGCGTCCCCCGTCAGGGCCGGAATGGTGACATTGAAAATATCGAGCATAGTCCTTCCTCCCTTTCGTGGCCGGACCAGTATAGCATAGGCCACAGGAAAAATCAAACGGGGATGGAAACCATTGCATTTGCAAAAAGGTTACAAAACAGTTACAATTTTTACAGTCCCTTCCGGGAACTCTAAATTATGAGGTGATTTCTATGACATTCCAAAAAAGGGTCTTGTCCCTTCTCTGCGCCACTGTGCTGGGCGGCGCCCTCCTCTCCCCCGGCGCCCACGCCCTGACCCATACGGTGATCCCCGGTGACACCATGTGGAAGCTGGCGGTCCGCTACAAGGTAGGCACCAGCGAGATCATCACCGCCAACCCCCAGGTGGCAGATCCCGATCTCATCTACCCCGGTGAAAGTTTGAATATCCCTCAGCTTGACCAGGGGGTGCTCTCTTTTGAGTCGGAGGTGGTCCGGCTGGTGAATGCCATCCGCCGGGAGAGCGGCCTTGGGGAGCTGAGCTTGAATTGGGAGCTGAGCCGGGTGGCACGCTATAAGTCCCAGGATATGGCGGACAACTTCTACTTCTCCCACACCAGCCCCACCTACGGAAGCCCCTTCCAAATGATACGGGCCTTCGGCCTCACCTACCGGACTGCGGGGGAGAACATCGCCTACGGCTACCCCACCCCCCAGGCGGTGGTCAACAGCTGGATGAACTCCGAGGGGCACCGGAAAAACATCCTGAACCCCAGCTTTACCCAGATCGGGGTGGGCTACGTCTCCCAGGGAAATCACTGGACACAGATGTTTATCGGGTAACATGGCAAAGCGCCCGGAGGGCTAAGCTCCGGGCGCTTTCTTTCTGTCCATCTACTTCTGATCGTCCAGCATCCTGGATTCATAAGGCTTCTCCGGCGGTTTGGGCTGACGGAGCGCCACAAAAAGAATCTGCAACGTCTCCATCGCCTGCTTTTCCGCCGGGTAAGGCCCTCCGCGGATGGACCAGTCGAACAGGATCCCCCGGGAGGTCTGCAGGATCATCCGGGCCACCTCCTCCGCCCCATAGGAGGGGTGGATCTCCCCGGCCTGGACGGCCTGCTTCACCAGCTTCTGCAAGTACCGGTGGAAATACCGGTCCCGCTCGATCACAAAGCCGCCCTGATGCTTCAGTTGGGCCTGCATACATTGGGCCTGATATTTCGGGCCCACCTCGTTCACCCCCACCACCTGCTCGTAGATCAGGGCCAGGATGGCCTCCTTGGGGCTGTCAAAATGAAGCTTGGAGAACTCTCTCTCCACAAACTCGTCAAAGCCGCTGTAGTTAAACAGCAGCACATCATCCTTGGAAGTAAAATAGTGATAGAAATTCCCGTTGGACACCCCCGCCTCCCGACAGATATCGGAGATGGTGATGGCGTCATACCCCCGCTCCATAATAAGCCTTATCGCACATTGGGTGATCCTGTCCTTTGTCTGCGCCGCCTGCTGCTGCCGCTTTGTCCCCTCTGTCACCACTCCACCTTCTCCCGGTTTTCTTTTCCTATCATATCGGCTTCCTCCCGCTCTTGTCAAGTCCCACAAAATGATAAAAAATTATCAGGTTCTTCTTGACAAGCCCTCCCTTATCCTGTAAATTATTGAATAGATTCATTGAATCGATTTAATGAATCTATTCTAAAAACAGCAGAGGAGGATATCAAGATGAAAAAAAGGATCGCCGCCCTGGCCATGGCCTGCGTCATGGTTCTGGGCACTGTCGCCGCGGCGGCCGGGGTGGAGAAGACCATCACCGTCTCCCCCATGGCTCTCACCGTGGACGGTCAGTCCGTCACCCCCCAGAAGTCTGACGGCACCACCGCCGAGGTCTTCAGCTACGAGGGGGCCACCTATGCCCCCGTCCGCTACCTCAGCGAGCTGCTGGGTCTCCAGGTGGAGTGGGACAGGAACGATCCCAGCACCGCCAAGTTGTCCACCGCCTCCAACTACACCTACGCCGACACCATCGCCTGGGACGGCGCGTATGACGTGGTGGTGGTGGGCTTTGGCGGCGCCGGGGCCGTAGCTGCCAAGACCGCCGCCGATGAGAACGCCAACGTCCTGGTGGTGGAAAAGGCCCCCATGGGCGAGGAGGGCGGCAACACCCGCCTGTGCGGCCAGTTCCTGGCTTACGGCAACGACGACTATGACGCCACCCTGGCCTACTATAAGGCTCTCCAGGGAAACCGGGATTACAACGAGGCCTCCCTCGAGGTCTACGCCAAGGGCATCGCCGGCATGAAGACTCTTATGGCGGAGAGCTTCGGCACCGATCCCGGCAAGTGGATGGACTGGTCCATCATTCCTCTGCTGGCCTCCATGTCCCCCGAGTATCCCGAGCTTCCCGGCAGCGACAAGATCGCCCTGTGCACTGTGATCCCCGGCACCGGCGACCAGCACCTTTGGAAGCTCCTGCGCCAGAGCGTGGTTAACCGCACCGACAAGATCGACGTTTGGTTTGAGTCCCCCGCCGTTCACCTGATCCAGGATCCGGAGTCCAAGACCATCATCGGCGTCCAGGTGGAGCGGGAGGGCAAAACGCTGAACATCCGGGCCAACAACGGCGTGGTCATGGCCTGCGGCGGTTTTGAGAATAATCCCGAGATGGTGGAGACCTACCTGGGCCTGCCCGCCTCCGCCGCCATCGGTACCCTCTACAACACCGGCGACGGTCACCGGATGGCCATGGAGGTCGGCGCCGACATGTGGCACATGGACGTCTACGAGGGCGACGGCATCGGCTATTTCGGCGGCATGTCCTTCCTGGTGGAGGAGGGTCAGCGCGCCATCAGCGCCCACGGTCAGGGCGGCGCCTACGGTCCCGCCGTGGCCAACGGCAGTGTCATGCTCCTGGCCGCCGACGGCAGCCGGTACCTCCGGGAGGATGAAAATATGCGCCACGGCCACATCTACCAGGGCGGCGCCTGGGATAACCCCAAGCGTCCCACCCGCTCCTTCCTCTTCTTTGACGAGGCCCAGGTCCAGCTGATCCGCGAGACGCTGCCCCAGGAGGCTCTGGACTCCATGGTAAGCGCCTCCACCCTGGCCGAGCTTGCCGAGAAGACCGGTATGGACGCCGACATTCTGTCCCAGACCATCTCCGACTTTAACCGTTCTGTCAAAAACGGCAGAGACGAGAAATTTGACCGCAGCGTGGATACCATGCGCGCCGTGGCCGGCAAAGGCCCCTACTACGCCATCGAGCTGATCCCCGCCATTCTGAACACCCAGGGAGGCGCCCGGCGCAATGAGAATGCCGAGATCCTGGGCAACAACGGCGAGCCCATCCCCCACCTCTACTCCGCCGGTGAGTTCGGCGGCATCACCAGCTTCATGTATCAGGGCGGCGGCAACATGGCCGAGTGCATCATCTTCGGTCAGATCGCCGGCAAAAACGCCGCGGCTGAGAAGGAGGCCCTGCCCGCCTGCAAGGCCCAACGGAAGGTCGTCTCCACCCCCCAATACACCATCGGCGTGGAAAACGACATCATCTCCGAAGGTCCCGACGTCACTCTCGGCTCCAACGAGTACCTGGGCGTGAGCCACAACGCCATGGGCGGCGACCTCTACGTGAAGGTCACCGTGGAGAACGGCAAGATCGCCAAGGTGGAAGTCCTGGACAACAAGGAGACCGCCGGCATCGGCGATAAGGCCATCGCGGCCCTCCCCGACGCCATCGTGAAGGCCGGCTCCACTGAGGTGGACAATGTCTCCGGCGCCACCATCACCTCCAAGGCCATCAAAGAGGCTGTGACCGACGCTCTGAGCCAGGTCAAATAAAAAACGCGTACTTCTCTCCTCATTTGTAGAGAGGCGGCAGGGGTTTCCCTGCCGCCTCTCTGCGTTATTTCTTATTTTCCCCACAAAAGGGTGAAAAGAGGCTTTTTCCATGCCGGCAGGACCCCATAGACCCGGCGGGCCTCCTCCCGGAAAAGCTCCGCTCCCCGGTCCCGCTGGGCGGGGGTGAGGGTGTGCTGGCTGAACTTTGCCCTCTCCGCCAGGGCGGTAAACTCCTCATTCTCCACCCCGCCCCAGGGTTTCAAGCCCTCATAACAGCGGTAGGCGTAGAGGACGGCGGCGTTGGTATCCTCCCCCCGCAGCTTCTCCCGGCGGCGGGACAGTACATACTTCCGCCCCCGGAGGGACAGGACCAGCAGAAGCGCGGCTCCAAGGGCATACCATACCCCGGAGGGAAGGGAGAGGCCCTTCCCCTCCCCGCTTCCCGGCCCGGTTTGCTCACCGGGGGCCTGGCTGGGGGTGGGGGCGGCGCTGGGAGGGACGGAAGGCGTAGGACTGGGGGCCGCGCTGGGGGTCGGGCTGGGGGTGGGACTGGGGGCGGCGGTGGGGGCCACGGTGGCCTGGGCGTTTCCCGACTCCAGGTCCGGAATGTCCCCCATGGCGTTACTCTGGAAGCCGGGGGTCACCTCCAGGGGATACCAGCCCACCCCGTCGATATAGACCCCCACCCAGGCGCGGGCGGCGTGGTCGGTGACCTCCACCGTGTTGGTCCGCCAAGGAATGTTGGCCACGTAGCCGCTGACATACCGGGCGGGGATACCCGCCGCTCGCAGGAGCAGGGTGGCGGCGGTGGCGTAGTGCATACAGTAGCCCTGTTTGCTCTCGTTGAGGAACCAGTCCACGTAGTCCCGGCCCGCTGGGGGGGCGGGAGTGTCCCGGTCGTAGCGGGTGGTCTGAGCCAGATAGTTGATCATCACGCCGGTCATCATGCTCACATACCAATCACGGTACTCCTCCAGGTCCTCTGGAGTGATTTGGGCCCTCTCAAAGTCCTCCGGGGTGGGACCGCTGTTCCGCAGGTCGTCCGCCAGGGACTGGTAGTAGGTCTCGTCCCAATTTCCGCTTCGCGCCAATGTCTGGTATAGCTCATAAAGCTGCCCCGAGATCCGCTCCCGCCAGAGGTCGTAGCCCTTGGCATAGCGGACGTACTCCTCCAGGTTGGCGAAGGCCAGGCCATACTCCCCCATCGCCTCCCCGGTAGCCTGGCGGAGCCAGTCCTCCAGGATGGGGCGCAGATCATCGGGAACCTGGAGCTGGTGGGCGTAGACGAAGTCATAGTAGGGGCCGCTCTCCTCCCCCTTGTACCAGGACACCCGCTCCCATTCAGGGTAGAAGGCGAAGGTGTGCTCCCAAACGGCCCCCGTCCGCTCCAGGTGGGAGTCCCCGCCGAAGGTGGCATTTTCCGGCAGCTGGACCAGCCCATAGGGATAGTAGATACACCCGCCGGGAGCCGCCACGTTCTCCACCGTCAGGGTGGCGGAGTTCTCCCCCTTGATGGAGATGCGCTCCCCGTTCTGATAGCTGACATAGTCATAATCGGTCGACTCCCGGGCCCGCTCCCCCAGTATCAGAAGGGGCTCCATCCCCGTCTCCCGGATGACCTCCAGTTCCTCCTTGGCCTCCCGGCCCAGGGGCTCCCAGCGGCGGCCGGTATAGATATCGGCCGAGTAGCCCCGCAGGTAGTATTTTCCCCCCTGGCTGGCCGTCACTCTGAGAGCTGTCCGGCCTGTCCGGGCAGGGGCGCTGCCCAGCAGATTCATGTACTCGGTGGAGCCCGCCCCCACCCAGCCGCTCCAGCGGCTCAGAAGGGCGGAGAAATCCCCCCGGCTGGCCCCGTTGATCAGGGCCTCCCGGATATCGGCGGCCCAGAGGGGCTGGGCGGTGCCCTGAACGGGCAGACGCTGGGCCAGAAGGGACAGGGCCAACAGCACGCAAAGAAGGCTCCCCAGCCGTTGGCGGGCGGCGCCCGACGGGTCCCGGCTGTCGGTCAGGGAGGTCAAGACCAGGGTGAGCCACACCGCCAGCAGGCCCGCCGCAGGAAGGGGGTCGGGGGCCTCGGTGACGCAGAGGGCGGGCAGGATGGGCAGGAGGGTCCACAGCAGCACCGGGAGGGCACGCCGCAGCCGGCACAGCAGCAGGGCCAGCACCAGGGCGTAGACCACGCCCACCATCAGCAGCCACAGGGTGGTCACCTGGATCCACAGCTCGTCCGACAGCTCTATGACGGGGACGATCCCCGTTACATTGGGTATTTTTGAGGCGATAAGGTTCACCACGTCGCACTGGATACGGGTGCCGCCCCAGACCAGGGGTTCCCACAGCCGCCAAAGGCCCCAGGCCCACAGGGTCAGGACCCCTGCTGTTGCGGGGAAGCGGTATTTGGGCAGGTTCATCAGCCCCACCATTGTCAATGTCAGGGCCGCCGCCCCTATCCATAAGGCGGAGGGGACGACCTCCATATGGTAGGCGGTCACCGCCCCGAAGGCAACGGAGACAAGGGCCAGGAAGAGAAACAGGGCGTCGGCGAGGAGGGTCCAGAGATGGATCTTTTTGTGTTTCATGCCGTCCCACCTCCCGGTTTCAGGTGGAGGGACTTCCTCCCCAGGTTGGCCTGGTCCAGCACCGACTTTCCCGTCAGGGGGGCGCGTTGGGACAGAAGGGCCTCCAAACAGCGGCGCAGGTCCTCCTCCCCGGATATGGGACAGCGGCAGAGCTCCCCGGTGGTGGGGTCGGCCCAGGCCACCGCGTGGGGGCGGCCCAGGGTCAGCAGCGTTGCGCTGACTCCGGAGAGAAGGTCCAGCGTTCCGTCCAATGTGTCCGGGTCCCCGAAGGGGTCCAGGGTCAGGAGGGGCAGAGGCTTTACCGTCTCCAGAGTCTCCTTTGTCACCAGCTCGTCCCGCTTGGCGGAGAGCTTCCAGTGGATGGAACTGAGAGGATCTCCGGGGCGGTACTCCCGGGGATCGTAGTCCTCGCCGGGGCCGCCGCCGGGGCGGGGGCGGACGCCGGGGGCTTCCTCCTCCGGCAGAGGCGGCAGATCGGCGCCCTGGGGTACAGGCTCCACCCAGAGCCGGGCGGGGCCGCTCCGGCGAAGGGGCAGCCAGAAAAGGCCCAGGCTGTCCAGGGCCCAGACGTGGGTCAGCCTCCCCGTCAAAAGGCCGCAGTGGTCCGTCGGGGCGGGGAGACTTACTCTCACCCCCGCTCCGGGGAGAAACCAGGTCTTTTGGGTCGTATAAGATAGACCGTTCATCTCATTGACGGTCCTGACCGTCACCTTTATCCTGCCCAGAGGCAGGCCCAGGGCGCTGCGGCCTGTGACCCGCCAGACCCCGGGGCCGCCCCGGGGGACCCGAGCCGGGCCCGGGGTCAGTTCCACCTTCGCCGCCAGGATGGCGGGCAGGGACGCCAGAAGTCCCAGGGCCGGCAGGCACAGCACCCCCGCCAGCACAAAGCCCGCCAGCCAGCCTGTGTAAGCCACCCGGAGGACCAAAGCCCCCAGCAGAGCCAGGAGCCAGCATACCCATCGTCTTATCATTGTTTTTTAGGGAAGCTTGGGGGCGGATACGCTTTTGAGGGCGTCCGCCGCCGGGTCCGCTCCCTCCGAAATGCCCCGGCCCGTCAGCAAAAGCCGGTGGGAAACCGTATCCCGGAAGACGCTTTTCACGTCCTGGGGCACCACGTAGTCCCGCCCCTGGACCCAGGCCATGGACCGGGCCATGGCAGCTACCGCCAGGGTGGCGCGGGGGCTGCCCCCCTGGTGGACCAGAGGGTGGGTCCGGGTGGCGGCGGTGAGGCGCACGATGTACTGGGCGATCTCGTCGCTGATATGGACAGAAGCCACCGCCCGGCGGGCCTCCTCCAGACCCTCTCCGTCGGTGATCTGCTTCACCCCGTCCAGGGGATTGCCCCTCTGCTTGCGGCGGAGCATTTCCACCTCGTTTTCCTCGTCGGGGTAGCCCAGGGAGAGACGGATCATGAACCGGTCCATTTGGGAGTCGGGCAGGGGCTGGGTCCCCGAGGCCCCCGCCGGGTTCTGGGTGGCGATGACCAGGAAGGGGCTGGGCACTGGGCGGCTCACCCCGTCCACGGTGACCTGGCGCTCCTCCATGGCCTCCAGAAGGGCGGACTGGGTCCGGGAGGTGGCCCTATTGAGCTCGTCGGCCAAGAAGAGGTTGCACAGCAAAGCCCCCGGCTGGTACTCCATCCCCCCGGTCTCCTTATTGTAAATGGAAAAGCCTGTCAGGTCCGAGGGCAGCACGTCGGGGGTGAACTGGACCCGTTTATAGGTAAGGCCCAACGCTTTGGAGAAGGCCACCGCCAGGGTGGTCTTGCCCACGCCGGGGATGTCCTCCATCAAAATATGTCCCCCCGCCAGAATGGCAAGGAGGGCCTTGCTACCACGTCGTCCTTGCCGACTACGGCTTTGCGGACTTCATACAATACCTTTGTCGCCAAATCATTGGCCATCAGGGTCGTCCCTTCCTTTGTATTTGTCTTTTTAGACGGAGTTTTCAGGCTCCGGTTCCCTTTTCTCAGTAAAATTCCATCGTCTCC
>CATKDV010000133.1:0-3582 GCA_949746985.1 uncultured Eubacteriales bacterium
CCCCAAGTGTTGGTGGCCTCGATGACCTCGTAGTAGGCCCAGTGGCCGTCCATGTCATCGAACACTGTGTAGCCGCTCTGGCTCTCGATGTACTCCCGGTTGGCCGTACGGCCCAGATAACCGTTGAACATCTTCACCGCTTCGGCCCGTGTCACGTTCCGCTCAGGGAGGAAGGTCCCGTCGTCATAGCCGCCGATCCAGCCGCGGACATAGGCGGTATAAACGCTGTCAGCCGCATAGGAGGCGATGCCGTCCCTGTCAGCGAAGGGCAGCTCGCCGCTCTCGGTCTCGCCTGCCACACGGGTCAGGACCACGGCAAACTCCTGGCGGGTGATGGCGTTATCAGGCCGGAAGGTGTTGTCGGTATAGCCGCTCATCAGGCCCTGGGACACGCAGAAAGCGATGGCGTTCGCCGCCCAGTGGCCCTCCAGATCGTCAAAAGCGGGAGCGTCGTAGGAGGCGCTGGGATCATACCCCTTCAGGTTGGCGATGATGGCAGCCGCAGTGGCGCGGGTGAAATCATCGTCGGGATGGAAGGTGTTGTCCTCATAGCCGTTGATGTAGCTGTAGCGAACACTGGCCACAGGCGGCTCCGGCGTCTGGTCAGGCTCCTGGGGCTGTGTGGGCTCCCCGGTCTGGGCGGGATCCTGAGGCTGGGTGGAGTCCGTGGCCTCATAGAGGGCGTAGAAGGCTACGTCGGTCAAGGCCGGATGGTCGGTGGGATCGGTGGGAGTGATGATCCCGGTGGCGGGATCGGTCTCAGACCAGCCGATGTGCCGCCAGCCCTCATAGGCGGTGATCTTGGGCAGCTTATTGGGATCGGGGCTCTGCCACATATCAATGACCTCTGTAAGCGCCATGTCGGTGGCGCCGTGGTCGCCGATCACATAGGTGACGGTGACCTTGGGCATCACGTTAGGCTCAAAGACCGCATAGAAGGTCTTGTCCTCCAGCACCGGGTGGGCGGTGGGGTCGATGAGGCTGATGACCCCGGTATCCGGGTCGGTCTCAGACCAGCCGGCGAAATAGAAGCCCTCGCTGGGTACGGCCTGAGGCATCTTATTCGGGTCGGGGCTGGAATACATGGTGACCTGCTCGGTGAGGGAATCCCACACCACACCGTTGCTCTGGACCACGTAGGTCACGGTGAGCACGGGCAGAGTGTTGTCCCGGCCCACGTCGTCGGCGCCGTCGTTGGCGTCATCCTGATAACGCCAGGTCTCGTCGATGAAGGCCTCGTCCCAATCCTCGGGAGGCACGTCCTTGGCGGCGTCTCTCCAGTGGAAGTTATGGTCGTTGGCCGCCTCGATGACCTCGTAGTAGGCCCAGTGGGTCTTGGGAACGTCGGGCCAGGTCATGTACTCGTTCTTGCCGTCGCCCTCAATGTTGCTGGCCACGCCGGAGTGGACATACTCAAGCAGCTCGCTCAGGCCCTCACGGTCGGTACCGCGGCCCAGATAGCCGTTGAAGATCCGCACGGTCTCGGCACGGGTGATGTCGTTGAGAGGCTTGAAGGTGCCGTCGGTGTAGCCCCTGACCCAGCCGTTGGCGTAGTTGGTGTAGACGCCGTTGACAGCCCAGGCGGCAATGTCGTCATTGTCGGTGAAGGGCAGGCCCTGGTTCACCTGAACGCCGGCCAGACGGGCCACTACAGTGGCCAGCTCCTGACGGGTAATGTACTGGTCGGGACGGAAGGTGCCGTCACCGTAGCCGGTGAACACGCCGTTCATGGAGCAGTAGGAGATGGCGCTGTAAGCCCAGTGGCTTTCCACGTCGGTGTAGTTGCCGGGGTTACCGTAGGCGCCGCCCTCCATGAAGTTCTCCATGCAGGCCCGGGCGATGATGGTAGCCACCTGGCCACGGGTGATCTGGCTGTCAGGACCGAAGGTGCCGTTGGGGAAGCCGATGACATAGTGGCTGTGGTCAAAGGCCTGGGCCACCTTCTCGTAGACGGCGTAGAAGGTCTTGTCGTCGGTGATCTTGAAGGTGGTGGGGTCCACCAGGGTGGGCAGCTTGCCGTCCTTGATGGTGCTGGGATCGGTCTCGGACCAGCCGATGAACTTCAGGCCGCTGATGCCCTCCACCTTGGGAACGGCCTTGGGGCTTCTGTTCTTGGTCACCTTCTCCGCAGTCAGGTCCAGGGTCACGCCCAGGTCCCGGAGGGCGTAGGTGACCACGGGGGTCTCGATGACGGTGGTGCCGCCGCCAGAGACGGAGGGCGTCGGCTCACGGCCCGTTGTATACTCGAAGGTCACGGTGTATTTGCCGTCACCCGCAGGCACAGCACTGCTGGCCTTCTTGCCGTTCCAGGTATAGCCATTGGTATCCGTACCGGGAAGCTCAACGCCGTCCTGGGGCTTTACGGTCACGGTCAGGGTATATGTCGTATTATACTCCGCCGTGGTACCCGGACCCCAGCTTGCACTCTCGAAGGTATACTTGCTGCTGTCACCCGGATTGATACTGGTGGGCAGCGCATTGCCCGGAGTGGGTGTAGCCGAGTTCACGTTGACAGGGGTCGTAGTCTTCGGCACTACGAAGGACTGGACCATGGTCTTTTCCGTGACGTTAAAGGTCTTGGTATCCGGCGTTGCTTGATTGATGTAGCCGGTGGTGTTATCGGCAAACTGCTGCTTGCTGCCCGGCTTCATCTCCACGGTGAGCTTGGCATAGTAGGTCTTACCAGCCTCAAAGCTGCCGGTGGCCTCAGTGGTACAGTCTCTATCGGTATACCACTTATTCGTACCGTCTACGATCTTGTAGGGCTCGCTGCCCGCCACGGAGATCATACCGCTATTCACTCTCTGTCCGGCTGTGGGCTGCGTCACCTTGGCGTGGACGGAGAGGATCTTGTTGTCCTCCTCAGCGGTCTTCCAGGTCTTGGTAATATACTTTCTGCCATCCGTGTCAGTCTGGACATTCAGCTTCTCTCCGTTCAGAGAGACCTGGGCATCCAAGGGCTGCTTATCGGGCTTCTCATCGGCCAGATAGATCTTGACGGTGTAGGTCTCACCCGACTTAAACTTATCGCCGTCGAAGGTCCCCTCGGTCCACTCTGTCTCCAGGACCGTCACATTTGTGATCTCCACAGCGTCCTTCCGCACAACGCCCTTGGCGGGCTCCACGATTCCGACGGCGGGCGCCGCGGACACATAGTTATCGCGCGGGGTGGTATAGGTGAAGGTCACGGTATACGTGCCATCTTTATTATCCTTCCATGTCGCCGCATCCTGGCTGCCCCACTTGTAGCCGGTGACATCCTCATAGAGCTCCACGCCGTCCTTGGGCTTCACGGTCACGGTCAGAGTGTATTTTGTTCCCGCCTTCGCAGTGCCGTCGTCCTCTACCTCACCAGACCAGGCAGCGTTGATGAACTCGTACTTGTCCTTGTTGTCACCGACCGCAGTGATGTTGAGCGGAAGGGCTACACCCTTGGCCGGCGCAGGGGAACCGACCCGGACGATCTCCCTGGTCTTCTCGATAGTGAACTCCCGCTCTATGGTCACATACTGGGGATTGGCCTCGGACCCGGTTCCAGCGGTGTAAGATACCTTTGTAGCGCCGGGCGTGGTATCGTTGATA
>CATKDV010000134.1:0-22877 GCA_949746985.1 uncultured Eubacteriales bacterium
TGATTCTTCATTTCAACCCCTCCTTTGAGATAATTTTTGTATATGCGTTGACTTTATTATTTAGTTGTTATCCAGCTCAAAACACTTTAGTAAGGGTTAATTAGACCCGGAAAGGAGTGTTTCTATGTATTCCTATAACGAGGATGAACAAGAGGAGCAGCGAGAATATGAGTTTATGACACCAAAAGAGGTCATGGAGGAGCTGGCTATCGGTCGCAATCAATTCTACGTCCTTGCCAGTGAAGGAAAAATCCCCGCCTTCCGGATTGGGAAACAGTGGAGGGTGAAACGGACAGATCTTATGGGGTGGAAACCACAAATCTAAAATAATGGCGAGCGGATACCCTCCGCTCTTTTTTCTGGACGGCAAGTGTGGTAGAATGGGCGCAGAGGGGGTGACCGTCTTGCTGGAAACGATAGAAATTTTACATTCCTCAGAGCGCAATCAAGTAACCTTGCTTCGGGATACCGAAAGTGGAGAGCGCTTTGTTTGCAAGGAAATGTCGGACTGGAACCCCATCTATGAACAGCTTAGGGAGTTGCATCACCCCTATCTGCCCCGGATATGGAAGGCGGAATGGGAAGGCGACCGAACCGTTGTGTTGGAGGAATATATCGAAGGGACTGACCTTGGAACGGTCAGCCTGAGCGAGCGGCAGTTGACAAGGCTGCTACTGGAGCTGTGTGATGTGCTGTCCTTCCTCCACAGCAAGGGCATCCTCCACCGGGATATCAAGCCCTCCAATCTGATGTTGGCCCCAGACGGACACCTGCGACTCATCGACTTTGATGCTGCCCGGGAGGAGAAGCCGGAAGCCTGGAAGGATACCCGCCTGCTGGGGACCCGAGGCTATGCGCCCCCGGAGCAGTATGGCTTCTCCCAGACTGATGCGAGAGCGGATATCTACGCACTGGGTGTAACTTTCCGTCAATTGTTGGGGCCGTTGGCCCGAAGGAGTCGCTGGAAAGGAATTTTGCGGAAGTGTACCGCACTGGACCCTAAAGACCGTTATGATACCACCGCTCAAATCAAGCGGGCCGTTTACCTGGGCCGGGTACGGCGGTGGCTTTTGCGGCCGCTGGTGGCTCTGGCCGGGTTGTATGTGGTCTTTTGGATCGGAGTGGGCGTTTTTGCCTACTATCACAGCGATGAGGTGCGGGAGGTCATTGACACGGTTGGATTCACCAACCGGCACTATGTCTTTGGCACGGTGGACATTGAAGCCCTGAAGAAGGCTGACCCGGCGGAAAGCGTTGTCACGCCCGTAAAGGGGAACAGTGCGCCCTATGCCGCACAGCTCAAAGAAGCATACCCGGACAGTATTGCGGTATTTTCGGGATACGCAGATGAAAGCGGTCGGCCACTGTTTGCGCTTTTCGAGTGGGAGTACACAGGGAGCCGATACAGCTATGGACAATTTCAAGGTCTTTGGGCGGTCAGGGCAGACGGAACCTGGAAAGAGATCCCCCCAGAAGAATGTGATGCCCAGCCGGGTATGTACGCTCCGGCGATCTTAGCTGTATATAAAATGAGTATCTTTGATACGCCCCTGTTTTAAAAAACTGCCGCCGATCCATTACGGACCGGCGGCAGTTACTATTCCAGAACTTCGATATTATGGTCAAAAAGCAGTTCGTTGGCCTCCAAAATCGTTTTCCTTTGGCTGAAGGAGTATAGGAGAAGAGCATCCCTGGGGTCTCTGGGGTACAACTCCCGGTAACCGGCCTGCTTGAGTAAGGACTGCACTTCATCCGCATCCAATCCCAGGCCGAAGGCCAGAGCAATAATTTTATCTCTGGAGGGGTACTTCAAACCCAAAAAGATTTGATAGACATAGGCCCGGTTCAGGTTGGATCCCCGAATCACATCGGCCTTTGAGCGGCCCTTTTTCTCCAGCCAACTATTCAAATACTCTGGCAGGCTGCCCACCTGCATTTCTCTGTTATTTTTCTCCAGATAGTCCAGGATATCAGAGGTCTCTTTGATCTCGTTGACCAACTCGTTGGTGGTTTTCATATCCATCACCCCACCTCCTATTTTAGCCTATTATAGCACAGAAAGGTTAGCCAGTGGCTAACCTTTCTGCTTTTATTTCACGGTATTATAAGGTGCTGTCCTGTTTCATCAGGAAGAGCTTCAGCATTTCCTCTGCCAGTTTCAATTCTCTGGGGGTGCATCGGCTCAGCAGATCTATAACAGCGGATGGATCCCCCGGCTCATAGCCCTCGCCAAAAAGGATGTATTCCATAGGCAGGTGCATGGAGCGGGAGAGTTTAATGAGGGTGTCAATCGACATCTGAGAGGTTCCTACCTCCAACTGCCCATAATAACCGGTTCCAATGTCCGCCAGCTCAGACATTTTCTCCCGGGTCAGGCCCAGCTCGGTCCTGCGCTGGCGCAGCCGCTGGCCAATATCGACAAGCTGATTTTTCTCCATTATTTTATAACACCCCTTTTTCGTTATTGTAAACGGAAATAGGATGTGGTAAAATATGTTATAAGATACCGAAAATAGTTATCTATAAGAAGGGGGCAATATCTGTGAGATGCCCAAATTGTAAATCAGAAAATCCGGATGCGGCTAAGTTTTGCCATAAATGTGGGGTGGCTTTGCGGGAATCTGTACCAACAAAAGTGATTTCTCCCCCCGAACAGGCAAAAGAATCACCTCCATCGGCGGTTCCTAAACCGAGTGTCCATTCAGATACCACCTGTCCCTACTGCGGAAGTTCCAACTGCCAACCGATGGCAAGAAATGTTACAAAGGTCAAAGGCTCAAGCTACAGCATGACCAACGGCTGTTGCGGGCTATGCCTGATGGGGCCATTCGGATTGCTGTGCGGCCTTTGTGGGACTGGCACCAGAGTCGATGTAAAGAACGAGACTGCATGGATCTGTCAGGACTGCGGCAAGGAACATCTTTCCCAGAAGGATGCCAAGGAGAAAGCTTTGGCGATGGCGCTGACCGCATTTGTACTTACTTTAATAGGTTCATTGCTGTTATCCGCCTGCGCCCTGTATGGGAGCCTTACCCTGCTACGGGTCTTGCTGTTTGCCGGGATCCCGTTGGGAGCTTGGCTGATGATCGAAGTTGACCTTTCCAACGAGTTGGGCTATCCCTTTGGGGAACTTATTGACCCGCAGCAGAAGAAAGCCGTCCTCATTGGCCTGGCAGTCGTAGTTGTCCTGATGCTGCTGTTCAGTGGCTCCATTGTAGACAGCTGGTTATCGTCATGAGCAAAGGCCGGGCATACAGGGCCGCCATGACATTGGGCAGGCTGTCAGGCTGCCATCAGCTGCCGGAACGGAGCTTCTTCTGGCATGGACAGCAATTCCCTGTCTGCGCCAGATGCACCGGTGTATTCTTGGGAGAGGCTGTCGGAGTGCTTAGCTTTGCCTGGGTGCGCCTTCCCGTTTGGTGTATTGTCCTGATGTGCGGCATCATGCTTTTGGACTGGGGGATCCAGGCACTTGGGATAAAACCATCCACCAACCTGCGGCGGCTGTTGACAGGGTTTATCTGCGGCTTTGCGGCAGGGCAGCTTATTCTAATGGTCACATCGAAAATAATTCAAATACTGAAATAAAGAGAGGTATGGATATGAGTAAATTTTGTATGTCATGCGGAGCTGAAATGCCGGATCATGCAGGCTTCTGCCCCAAATGCGGCTCCAAGGTCGAGATCCCCCAATGTCCAGTCTGCGGCAGGGAGGTGGACTTCGGGGTGGACTTCTGTATGTACTGCGGAGCCAAGCTGATTGAGGAGCCGCCTGTCACTGTCATGGCAGAAGCCCCCCAGCCACAGGGAGAACCGTTTTCTACTTGGGAAGAGCATAAGAGAACGGTTGAACCTGAGTCAATTTATGAACCGACTCCAGCAACGGAAGGGATGAAAGAAGAGAGCCCAAAAACTGTTGCAGCAGACACTTTCCCTAAGGAACAGGAGGGCGGGCCAGAAGAAGATAAGCGCTATGCACTAACCGCACGAAACCCCAATCTTCTCACTCTTCGTCGAATCAAAAATGATGTCATTCTGCAAAAGGATACAGTAATCATCGGTGATCATCAGGAGGATGGTTCAATTCCTCTCAATGGCAAAGAGATCCCTTATGCTGACATCCGTTGCGTAGAATTAAAGTGGTACATGTCAACATTCTTTTTCATCTGCTGCCTGTTATTGACGATCATAGTAGCTGTAGGCTTAATCATATCTTCGATAGAACTGCAAGAAGCGTTGATATGTATTTTAGTTCCGGCTCTTTTTTGGTGGATGTGCTCTCGCTATAATATCATCATCTTAAAAAAAGATGGCAGTCAAGAATATATTGCCGGTCAGAAAAAAGCTGTCATGGAGACACTGCGGAAGGACTTGCAGGACCGGGTTAATCTGAAAGCTGTCAGCAGCTACACCGGAGACCTGAGCGAGTTTATCGTTAAAAAGACTGGCTATTATCAGGAGCAGTTTGCCAATGCAAAGTGGGGAGAGAAGGTCAAGTTTAACTGGGCCGCTTTTTTCTTCACCGGAATGTTCTGCTACTACCGCAAAAGCGGAAAAATATTCTGGCAGATCTACCGCTCTTATCTGCTTCTCTCTGTGGCGGCCATCGCAGGTATGTCCGTTGCCCTGACTTCGCTCTTTAAACCTGAAACCAACATCAGCGTTTGCCTTTGGGTCATACTTACTCTGGCCCTGCTGCAAGGGATCTATGGGATTATTTGCAACATCCGCCTGGGCAAGCGCTTCAATGCGGAGTATTATAAGCGGTGTATTCTCCTGACAGAAAGCGGAGATGTCAGCGAGAAGAAAAAGGGTACCTCAATGGGCAAGGCTATCCTGTTTGCTTTGGGGCTGGGCTTATGCCTGTCTTTGGTCGGCGGCGCCATTGGAGCGGTTGCGGCCGAAGGTCTGATTGGGTCGAATGATTGGTATTTCAATGATATTTTCTCGGATGATCCGGCCCCAACGAACTCCAGAAAGTACTACGGTGATGACAGGGATGCTGTCGGGCATTGGGAATTTTACAGTATGACCGATGGCATAAATACATGGCTGGCAGATGAAGTTGGACTTTTGGCAGCCACCAGCATGGATGTCTTCTCTGGGGATGCCGTTGTCATCGGTGCGTTTGATACAGAAACCAACTTATGGACCGAAGTGACTGCCACTTGGAAATACTCTAATGGGGAGTTCAGTTATTGGTTGGATCATACGGAAGAAAAAATGATCGGCCAGTTGGATTCTGGAATGTTGGTTTTCAATACAGAAGATGGAGAAACACTCACATTCCGGCGAAAAAGTAATATTGCATGGGGAACCGCACAACGAAAAACAGCTGCGGAGAGCGTGTTGCAAGGAAAGACAGGAGGAACTAACACCACAGAGCCTGTCACTCCGACTCAAACCTCCCAAAGGTCAAGCAAAAATTATGAGGACTATGTGAATGACAGCGCAGATATTATTGACTCCTGGACACTGGATACCTTGAAATATTACAATGAACTGTGGGACGAAAAATATGGCAGTATTATTGCCGTCAGCACAAAATACCCCGGTGGGCTGGGTCCACTGCAGGAGGAAGATATCCCAGATGTTATGTGGAATGATTTTGAGTTGGGCAGCACGGATGCCTTAATCCATGTTTTGTATAACAATATTGCAGGACAATTTCACTGGTCTATACGCTGGGGCGACAACTTCCCAGTTGATAGAGAAACCGCTTGGGATACGGTGGCAGCAATCATTGAAGGTTCATCTGGAATTGAAGAGCCTCTTTCGGAAATCTTTGATCAAATGGATCAGTTGTATCGGATCAGTGCTTCGGCAGCCCTGCCCACCAATATCCGCAATTTTGTTGGGCACTACTCCGATGAGTATATAAATGGCATCAGTATAACAATTGAGGCCAAAGATAATGGACTGCTCATAAATGCGGGGTCAAGATCCGGAATCCTGATTCTCGATTTTTGGGTTTCCGCAGAAGATGTCCAGAACAACATAATCCATATCATAACAGAAACCGGATCCACCTCTTATGGATATGATGGGGCTGAATATACTCTTGAACTTGTCCCTGCAGGTACTTACGGTGAAAGTGTTGACACGCTCTACCTGAACGGCGATGCATATCATCGGACATCGTACTGATAGAAATAGAAGACGAACAAGTTTTCGGATACCATCAGTCAAAAATATTGATGGACATATAAAAATATACGAAGCTACATTCCATCTATTGCAGAAATAAACAACGAGAAGGCTCCTCCAAAATTGGAGGAGCCTTCTCTCTTGTTGTCCACTTTTTATCGGTATGCAAAATGCAAGTTTGCAGAGAATAATGCATAAAAACTCGTTGAGATAGATCGAAAGCTGTAGTATAATAAAAAGTAGTAGGCTTTAAGCCAAAATAAATAAAAGCGTACCATAGCGGTATTTCCGATACAGTTTCTGTTGGCGGGAGGCGTTTATGAATCATAAGGCATTTTGGATTCTTCGGCACCAGGTAAGCAAAATTGCATTTTGGATGCAGAAGGTATGGTATTCTATAACAAAAAAATATGATAATGGTAAAAAGGCAATTTCTTTTCAGAGCCTCATTATCCGCACAACGGTTTGGCAAACTTTAAAAAGTTTGGTTTTTGCCGGAATATTGTTTATTGGAGATAAGTGGCTACTTCCATTTATCTATACACATATACTTCGGTGTGATACTGTTACAATGAATCAAACAATAGCAGTTGATATTTTCCTTGGCGGTCTTGGAATTGCCGGTGTGATTTTAGGATTGTATTGTTCAAACATAGTGTCAATATTTTCCGCTAAATATGCAAATGCTCCAAATCGTTTATCGCAACTCTTTCAGCGTGATATTATTACTAACCGTTGCGTTCGCCAAATTATCAGCTATATTGTTTTCTGCATCATTCTGCTTGGAGAATGTGTAGTAGGGATAGACATCTCCTATATTTCAACCTTGGTTTTTTTGCTTATGACTGTTTACACGATTATTATGTTCAGCATTGTTGGAAATCGAACAAATCAACTTTCTAACACCTATTACCTCTCACAGAATCTTTACCCGGAAATGATAATTGCCATGAAACGGGTTTCTGGAAGCGGTTTCTATTCACAAAATCCAAGTTTTCAATATCACTTCCAAAAGGTGTGTTTTCGGGGCCTCAATGATTTATTGGCCATTTCACAGTTCAATGCAGATAATCCCGCAAATCAAAATGCGGCTACACTATCATTTATGTCAGATACATTGTTACTAATGGAATTGTATTGGCAAGAAAAGGGACATATCCGTTACGACTCGCTTTGGTACAAAGACAAGGTGAACTATCCACAATGGCACTATGCTTCAGATACCGAAATTGAAATTGCACTTAAAACAGGAACCACACTCAACACTAAAACAGCGCGGGACTACAGGTGGTTTGAAGATAACATTGAAAAGGTAAATAGAATTGGTTTTGAAAAACTATGTAAAGATGGAGATGCAGACCGAGTCCTAGGATACATCAATCACATCATTAACCTATCAACTCATGCATTAGAATGTGGGGATATTCTCTCATGGGTTCATACTCTGGAGAGGCTTCAATCAGTGTATAAATCCAGTTACATTCAAACAAGTAATGAAAATAGCGATGAAATGACTGCTGCAGTTTTTGACTCATTTGTCGGGGCCTACATTAGCATTATTGTTGCCATTAATTCCTATTTGAGATCCATGAATATTCCATCGTTATTAGATCAAGCAACTAAATTACAATTCCCAAATAAGGCAGCAATTACATCAAATCCCTTAATTAACAATCAGTATATGGATAACTTGTTCCATAAGATTGCAATTGAGCTACGCTTAGAAAGAAGAAGGCTAACCCCCGATTGGTATATAAAACAAATTGCTGCCAAAGCAGTCGTTTCTTTCTTGAATGATATGTCAGAAACGATTGTTGTACTTTCCGATAATATCATGGCTACAGGGAAAGACTTGCTCAAAGGCAAAAAGTTTTTCCCTGCCGGAGTGGTATTTGCGCATTCCCTAGAATTTGAGCACAAAAGTGAAGTGGCGGTCTCACTAATAGAGCAGCATTGGTCAACCATAGAAGAGTTCCATATTGAACCGACAATATTATGGGATGAAAGCAATGTTGAAAATGCCAAGCATTGTCTTAAAAATATGCATAAAGAGATCCCCCAGCATTTAGCAAAATGCAGTAGTATATTTTCAGTCTCTCACTGGGAAAATCGAAACGATTATCCGGATCTTCTGGGACTTTGCTATAATCATATTTGTGAATCTTTGGTTGAAGCAATTGAGAACGATGATTTTGAAACATTTAAGAGTCTTTACTCAGGATTTTTAACAACCATGCTTTTGTATGATGAGTATATACGAACTGATGTAATCAAAACCAAAGAGCCACATCTTCAGCGAGCGACTCTCCATGTTGCTACAGCTCCAATCGTTGAATACGCAATGATTAGTGGCTTTGCTATTCTATGGGGAGAGTTTTCCAAGAAGCCTTGTTGGAAAGAACTTGTTCAGAATGAATTAACTGGTTTTGTTAAGCAGATGCCTGATGGCGTTGCAAAACTACAATACATCTCACAAATGGCCGAAGCAAGGCAGCACCTTTTTTTCGGAATAGGCAACCGTGATATTTTACAAACCGGGTGGAAAATTCGCATTGCAAATGCAATCCGAAGTTCTGAACTCTATGAGATTGAATACGGTCCATTTGGGCAACAAATTATAAAAACCGAAAGTAAATTATTCAAAACATTTTGTGGATCAAATTTTGCTGATCTCGGATTCACTAACGAGGTAGAAGACATCTACTTTATTTGTTGTGTTAATCAGTATATCGAAGAAAAGTATCAGAGCGATGGAAAATGGGAGGAACAGCTATATGAGGAATGACCTCCATAATTATACTTCTTCCCAGCAATCACCACGGATGTGGTGCTCTCAAACTCGAAAGTATAAGCAAAGTCTGTATGGGAGTATGTTTCTTGAGGATTTTTGCCACCATTTTTCTAGCAAACTTGCCCCTATCGGAGACCATGACCGTTTTTATGATGTGTCCCCCCATGACGATCATTTGAAACGGCTTTTACTATTTTGCGACTATTCTGCATTAGGGTATTCTTTTGACGAATTACTAAGTAGTGTTATGCATGAACTGCTATTAAATGGGAAAGCCTATGTAGAAATTGTCTTATGGCGCGATAAGCAAAACGTTGTGCAGGGAATGGAATTTGTTCCAATCCATTCAGTATGCTATTGGGTAGGAAACAATACCTGCCGTTTCTCTGGTAAAACATACGAAGGAAAAAAAGAAAAGTTTAGCATTGAGAAGCAATATCTTATTATATTTGATTTGAAAGATCTTGGTTTTCACCGGAAGTATTTCAGGAGATTAATGAATCGTCTCGGTTCCCTTGGTTCAGCGGTCACCTCCGGGCTAATTAACGATCCCAATTTAAATGGAATCTACAATTTCACGGAACACCAAAAACGCATGGATTATGAGTTGCTTAAATCTACCAAAAAAATATTTTGGCTTGGAAGAAATTATAGCAATCAGCATTTGAGCGAAAGCTACTTATTGTATCGGTCTGCGCAGTATAAATCCCTTTTCTTTCGTTTTTTAACATATTGCTTAGAGCAAATCAATAAGGGGATTGATTTTTTTAGCTCGGAGTTGGGTTATGCGGGCCATATCAAAGCGAAATATAGTCAGCCCGATTATGAAACTGCACTTACCCGTTATTGGAAAGGGGAAATAAATGTAACAGATTTGAATAATTTTATAACCCCTATTGCACACAATGCCAAAGCGGAAATATAGATATTATGGTAAGATATTCCAATGCTTAGGAAATTGGCATAAGGCAAATCTACCTTGTACTCTCCCACTGGTATTACTGCAAAAACGCTGTAACCGTCAAGGAAAACGGTTACAGCGTTTTCTTATGTACTCCCCCACCCCTGCCGCCTGGACAGATCCATCATCCCCAAGCAATATCGTTCCCACTGTGTCAATGCTGTCTGTGACGGGTCGCCCTCGCGGATACGCATGGTGCGGCGGATCTCCTTGGGGATGACGACGCGTCCCAGGTCGTCGATCCGCCGTACGATTCCAGTGGCTTTCATTTCTCTCTCCTCCTGCGGTAAAATCGGTTGACGCCCTTAGTATCCGCAGGTTTGTTTTGGCTATTCTCCCAAGATGGGCGGTATGATTTGGAAACGGCGTTTTTCCCCTTTTCCGACAAAAAAGAGCGGTATCCATCCGGATACCGCTCTTTTCTATCCGCTTTTTGCCCTCTCTCAGAGCAGGTTCTTCTCGCTCTCGGGGTCGAAGAGGTGGATAAGCTCCGGCCGGAAGGTGAAATTCACGGCGGTGCCGTGGGGGATCCCGCCCCGGTGCTCCACAGGAAGGTCTGTGGTGGGGATACGCAGAACGACATCCTTGCCGCCGGCGGTCACGTGGAGATAGAGCTCGCTGCCCATCATCTCGGACACGTCCACCTTACCCTCTACGGTATGGGGCCCCGCCTCAGCGGCGAAGGAGACGTGCTCAGGCCGAATACCCAGGGTCACGTTCATATCCTTCACACCGCTGGCGTCCAGCTTGGCGTTCATGTCGGCGTTAAGGGGCACCACGGCGTCAGCCACCTTGACCTGCCAGCCGTCGCCGGCCTTCTCCAGCTTGGCGTCGAAGAAGTTCATCTGGGGCGTGCCGATAAAGCCGGCCACGAAGATGTTGGCGGGGTGGTCGAAGACCTCCTGGGGCGTGCCGATCTGCATGATGTAGCCGTCCTTCATAATGACGATCCGGTCGCCCAGCGTCATGGCCTCAGTCTGGTCGTGGGTGACGTAGATAAAGGTGGTGTCGATCCGCTGGCGCAGCTTGATGATCTCCGCCCGCATCTGGTTGCGCAGCTTGGCGTCCAGGTTGGACAGAGGCTCATCCATGAGGAAGACCTTGGGGTTGCGGACGATGGCGCGGCCGATGGCCACCCGCTGGCGCTGGCCGCCGGACAGGGCCTTGGGCTTGCGCTCCAGGTACTGGGTGATGTCCAAGATGGCGGCGGCCTCCCGCACCTTCTTGTCGATCTCCTCCTTAGGCACCTTCTTCAGCTTCAGGGAGAAGGCCATGTTCTCGTACACGGTCATGTGGGGATAGAGGGCGTAGGACTGGAAGACCATGGCGATGTCCCGATCCTTGGGCTCCACATCGTTCATGACCTGGCCGTCGATGAGCAGCTCGCCCTCGCTGATCTCCTCCAGACCGGCCACCATCCGCAGGGTGGTGGACTTGCCGCAGCCGGAGGGGCCGACCAGGACGATAAACTCCTTGTCCGCGATCTCCAGGTTGAAGCTGTGTACGGCGGTGACCTTGTTGTCGTAGATCTTTTTGACGTTCTTCAACTGCACAGTTGCCATACTCTTGAGCCGTAGTCAGGGCGCCTCCGCGCCCTTCCCTCGCCCGTGAGGCGCGTCCTCACAGGCTTTGCGACAGGTCTCCACACTGCCGCACCGCCGGCCCGGCGGTGATTTCCTCCTTTTTTGACTCTCCGGCCCTATGGGAATGGAGTAGGGCTCGGAGGCCTTGATTTGGGGGATGCGCGTTATCATGACAGGCGTCTCCCGCCTGTGATGACCATAGGATATCACTGCATTTCCAGTATATCGCATTTTCTCGTCTTTGAATAGCTTTTTTTGCGTTTCAAAGCACATTTCCCTGAAAAATGACGGCCTTCAAATTCAGGTTCTCATCCAGCACCGCCGCATTGGCCGCCTTCCCCGGCTCCAGGGAGCCGTAGCGGCCGAATATGCCGATGGCCTTGGCAGGGTTGACCGCCGCGGCCCAGACAGCGTCGTGGAGGGGGATGCCGAACTCCGCCGCCTTCTTCACACAGCCCATCAGGTCGGTCACGGAGCCGGCCAGGGTGTCGGGCTCGTGGGCCAGGGTGGCCCGGTTGCCCTTGAGGACGATCTCCTGACCGCCGAAGGGGTACTTCCCGTCGGGCATGCCGGTGCAGCGCAGGGAGTCGGAGATGAGCACCACCCGCTTGGCGCCGAACAGCTTGAACACCGCGCGCACCACCGAGGGGTGGATGTGCACGCCGTCGCAGATAAGCTCCACCCGCACATGGGAGCTGTCCGCCGCGGCGCCCACCACGCCGGGGGCGCGGTGGGTGAAGGGGGGCATGGCGTTGAAGAGGTGGGTGGCCTGGGATGCTCCCAGGCCATAGGCCTCCATGGCGGTATCGTAGTCGGCGGTGGTGTGGCCCAGGGAGACGGTGACCCAATCCTTGGCCCGGTCAATGAACTCCATGGCGCCCGGCTCCTCCGCCGCCACCGTCACCAGCTTTACAAGGCCGCCGGAGACGTCAATGAGCCGTTTGAGCATATCCGCATCGGGCTTGTGGAGCCAGTCCCCGTTCTGGGCGCCCTTTTTGGCGTAGGAGAGGAAGGGCCCCTCCAGGTTGACCCCCACCAGTTCCGCGCCGGCAGTACTGCTTTTCTTGTGGGCCGCGGCCATCTTGCAGATGACGGTGAGCTGCTCCTCCAGCAGGGTCATTCCCGCGGGGCAGATCTGGGTCACGCCCCGGCTGAGCTCGTAGTCCGCCATGGTCTGGAGGCCCTGGGGATCGCCGTCGGAGAAGTCCGCCCCCTGACAGCCGTGAAAGTGGACGTCGGTCAGGCCGGGGATCACATAGCAGCCCGTGGCGTCGTAAGTTTTCCCGTCGGCGCTGGCATTGGCGACGCAGCCGCCGTCCATGCACAGCTCCCGCTGGACAAAGCCCTCCTTCAGGTCAAAGACCTGGCCGCCGGTTATCCGCATATGGATTCCCCCGCCGCGGCCAGCTTGCTCAGGGCCGCCTTGTCGCCCACCAGGGTCACATTGGGATGGAGCTGGAGGATGGAGGCGGGCACCATCGGGGTCACCGGGCCCCGGAATGCCTTGAGGACGATGTCCGCCTTGTCCTCGCCGCTGACCACCACCAGGATGTGGCGGGCCTGCATGATGTTCTTGATGCCCATGGTGAGGGCCTGGCGGGGCACGTCGGCCTCCGAGGCAAAGAAGCGCTTGTTGGCCTGGATGGTGCTCTCGGTGAGATCCACCATGTGGGTGCCCAGCTCAAAGGCGTCCTCCGGCTCATTGAAACCGATGTGGCCATTGTGGCCCATGCCCAGAAGCTGGAGGTCGATGCCCCCCAGCCCATGGATGACCTGATTGTAGCGCTCGCACTCGGCCTGGGCGTCGGCAGCCATGCCATCGGGGACATTGGTCCACTCGGGCCTGACGTCGATGTGGTCGAAGAAGTTGGTCTGCATGAAATAGCGGTAGCTCTGGTCATGGGTACCGGGGAGCCCCACATATTCGTCCAGGTTCACCGTGTGTACCTCGGCGAAGCTCAAGTCCCCCTTCTTGTACCACTCAATGAGCTGGCGGTACGTGCCGATGGGGGTGGAGCCGGTGGCCAGCCCCAGCACGCAGTTGGGCTTGATGATGACCTGGGCGGAAATGATGTTGGCCGCCCGGCGGCTCATAGCCTGATAATCGCTGGCTTGATATATCCGCATATTGCGTCACCTCGATCGATTTTCAGCAGTATTTGGCGATGGCATCCTTTATCATCCCGTCTGCCGCCTCTACGATGGCCTTGTCACTCTCCGCCAGGCCGGGCAGGGGCTTGCGGACAGTGCCGCAGTTCATGCCGTTTTTCTTGAGAATGGCCTTCATGACCGCATAGAGGTTCCCGTGGCCCTCGCACATCTTATAGATAATGCGGCACACGTCGTTCTGCACCGCGGCGGCCTCGGCGACTTTGCCGGCGTAGAACAGCTCCCGGATCTTCAGGTAAAGCTCGGGCATGACGGCGTAGGTGCCGCCGATGCCGCCGGTGGCGCCCATGGCCAGGCCGGAGACAAACTGCTCGTCAGGGCCGTTCATCACCACGAAGTCCGCGCCGCCCTGATCCTTCCACATCTGGATATCCTGGGTGGGCATGGAGGAGTTCTTCACGCCGATGACCCGGGGATTCTTGCGCATCTCCGCCAGGAGGGCCGGGGTGAGGGCCACGCCGGCCAGCTGGGGGATGTTGTAGATGATGAAGTCGGTGTTAGGCGCGGCGGCGGAGATGTCGTTCCAGTACTCCGCGATGCCGTAGGGGGGCAGGTGGAAGTAGATGGGCGGGATGGCGGCGATGGCGTCCACCCCGAGGCTCTCGGCGTGGCGGGAGAGCTCCTGGGAATCGGCGGTGTTGTTGCAGGCCACGTGGGCGATGATGGTGAGCTTGCCCTTGGCCTCGGCCATCACGTTCTCCAGCACTACCTTGCGCTCTTCCACGCTCTGGTAGATGCACTCACCGGAAGAGCCGCCCACATAGAGGCCCTGAACGCCCTTGTCCATCAGGTAGCGGGTCAGCCCACGCACCCGGTCGGGGGAAATGGCGCCGGCGTCATCATAGCAGGCATAGAAGGCGGGAAATACACCCTGATACTTTTTGATGTCCATTTTTTAAGCTCCTATTCTCAAAGGATGCGAATTTAAGGGCTTTAGCCCTTCACTGCACCCATGGTGATCCCCTGGGTGAAGTATTTCTGGAAAATGAGGAAGACGATGATGATGGGCAGCGCGGCCAGCGAGGCGCCCGCCATCAGAAGGCCCATGTCCACGCTGGTCTCCGCCTGGAGGGTGGCAACGCCCAGGGGCATGGTGTAGTTGGCGCCGCTGGTGAGCATGATCAGCTGGAGGAAGTAGTCGTTCCAGGAATTGATGAAGGTGAAGATGGCCAGGGCGCCGATACCCGGCTTCACCATGGGTACCACAATAGTGGCAAAGGTACGGATCTCGCTGGAGCCGTCCACCCGGGCGGCCTCCAATATCTCACCCGGGATGCTCTCGGAGAACTGCTTCATCAGGAACACGCCGAAGGGCCAGCCCACGGTGGGGAAGATGACGGCCCAGAGGGTGTTCATCAGACCCAGGGCGGACATCTCCTTGAGCAGGGGGATGAGGATGACCTGCTTGGGCAGGGCCATGGCGCAGATGATGAGGGAGAACAGGATCGCCCGGCCGCGAAAACGCTTTTTGGCCAGGGCGTAGCCCGCCATGGCGGCGGTGATGCAGGTGAGGATCATGGCGGTGACGGCCATAAACACCGTGTTAATGAGCCACCGGAAGGCGGCGGGAACGGTGGGGCCGGTGAGGAAGTAGATGGGTTCCCCGGTACCGGAGAACTGCGCACTGAAGGGCACCGCCAGCTGGAACAGAGGCGCGGAGCGCTTGTTGAGCAGCTTGACAAAGTTCTCTCCGGTAAACTCACTGGGCCACCACACAGGCTTCATGGCGTAGATGTCGGTGGCGGGCTTAAAGGCGCCGGTGACGATCCAGTACAGGGGGAAGACGAACAGGAACGCCAACAGGATCAGAATGAGAACGGACAGGATCTTATAGAGCCGTCTTAACGTCTGGTCGGATGTTTTCATAGTCTCTCCCCTCCTTTACTTTTCTTTCGCCAGCTTGAACTGCAGGGCAGACAGCAGGGCGATAAAGATGGCCAGCACCACGCCCATGGCGTTGGCGTACCCGAAATGGCCGGCCTGCTCGGTGAGCTTAAAGGCGGTGTGGTAAATATAATACATGACGGTATTCGTCCCCGAACCGCCGGAGGTCAGCAGCTGGATCAGCGCGAAGCACTGGAAGGAGTTGATGGTGGTGATGACCAGGATGTACAGGGTGGTGGGCATCATCTGGGGCCACTTGATCTTCCAGAACACCTGGAGATCCGTGGCGCCGTCCACCTTGGCCGCCTCCACCAGGCCCTGATCCACATTGCCCAGGGCGGAGACGTAGAGGACGATGGGCTGTCCCACGGAGGTGGTGAACAGGATGAGGATGATACACCAAAGGGCATAGCGGGAATCGCCCAGGAAGTTGATGTTCTTCTCGATCACTCCCGCCCCGGTGAGCACCGTGTTAATGATGCCGGTGTAGTTGTCGAACATCCACTTCCACACCACGGTGACCGCCACGGAGCCGGTGACCACAGGAAGGTAGAAAATACAGCGGAAAGCGGAGAGCACAGGGCCTTTGAGCTTATAGATGGCGGAGGACACCCACAAAGAGAAGGCGGCCACGGCGGGCACGCTGACGATCACGATGATAAAGGTGTTCTTCAGTGCCTCCAGGAACACCTCGTCATGCACCAGGCGGCCAAAGTTCTCGAAGAAGATGAAGCTGGTGGCGGTCTTTTGGTGCATGGTGGCGTCGGTCATGCTGTAGCCGATGCAGATGAACATGGGGATCACCACAAAGCCCAGGAAGAAAATAAGGCTGGGCAGCATGAAAAGGTACCCGGCAACGTCCTCTCTGCGCTGCAGGGCCCGGCTCATGGTGGGCTTGCTGATTTTCTCTTTCGCCAAAATCAACACTCCTCTCTTGATCGTTTGATAGAAAGGGCGCCCCCTCCCCGCGCATTGCGGGGAGGGGGCGCGCTAACCCTTCAAATTTCAGGCTCGTTCAGCGGTCTATTTGGTTTAGCCGCCGATGGCCTCCGCGGCGTACTGGGCAACGACCTCAGAGACGTCGGCGCCCTCGCCCACCTTCTGGAGCATGGTCCACCAGGAGGTACGGGCCTGGGCCCAGTTGGTGGTGACCTGGTAGTAGTCGCCCAGCAGAGGCATCAGGACGTTGTACTCGGCCATGATGGCGTTGTCGGCCCAGATGTTGGACAGGTCGGCGCCCTCGGCGGTGTTGCGCACGGCGAAGTAGTTGGCGGTCTTCACGGCGTCAGCGGTGTGCTCGCTGTCGCACATGTACTTAATGAACTGCTTGGCAGCGGCGATCTTGGCATCGTTGCCGTTGTCAAAGATACCGAAGCCCCAGATACCGCCCTGCAGCTTGGCGTTGCCGTCCTCAGAGGGGAAGGCCATGAAGGCGATCTCCTCGCCGGAGACAGTCTTGCCAGCGCCGGTGCCGGCCGCGTTGGGATCGAGCTGCTGGGCAATGTTCCAGCAGAAGGCCATCTTCAGCGCGCCCTGATAGAACTTGGCGATCTCGTCGCCGCCGGCCAGGGAGGCGTCGTACTCGATACCATTGGTGTCGCGCAGCTTCTCAAGGGCCTGGACGTTCTTGGGATCGTCCCAGGTGTAGGCAGTGTGCTCGGCATTGGTGAAGGTGCCGCCGTAGAGGTTATTGACCAGGGCCCGGGTGCCCTGGTCACCGCCCTGACCGGCGCAGTATACGGCGCCGACGGTCTGGCCGAAGTGGGCGTAGAGGGCGTCAACAGCCTTGAAGAAGTCCTCGGTAGTCCAGGTGTGGGTCTCCAGATCTAAGTACTGGTCAGCGCCGGCGGCCTTGAAGGCGTCCAGGTTGACGGCCATGCAGTGGGCGGTCATGACCAGGGGATACTCATAGATAGAGCCGTCGGTGTCGGTGCAGGCGGCCATAGCGGCGGCGTTGATCTCCTTCTTGTCGGTGTCGTCCACCAGGTCGTTCAGCGCCACCATGTGGCCGTTGGCGCCCCAGTTGGCCACCAGACGCTCGGGGCCTTCCATGATAAGGTCGGGGGCGTTGCCGGCAGAGAGGGCGGAGTTGACCTTGTCGTCGCCGTCAGCGTAGGCCAGGTACTCCACGGTGACAGCGATGCCGGTCTCGGCGGTGAAGGCGTCGGTGAGAGCCTTCACCTCAGCCTCCTTGCCCCAGTTGCCGATGGGGTAAGTCCACAGGGTGATGCTCTCCGCACCGGCGGGCTCAGCGGCCTGAGACTGGGCGGGCTCAGCCGCCTTGGACTCCTCGGGGGCGGGAGTGGTGGCGGAGCCGCCGCCACAGGCGGCCAGGCCCAGGAGCATGGAGCCAGCCAGCAGCAAAGAGACGAGCTTGCTTCTTTTCATGGTGTTGTCCTCCTCATTTTTGATGGTTTTTGACCTGAGTTTTCCAAGGTCGTTGTATAAATTGTACAATTCTTCCATTGGTTTGTCAATAGGGTTTGAAAATAATTTTTATGAACCGCTTTTTTTGAAATTTCTTTCGTTCCCCACGACAGTTCCCTCTCACAGGTGTTTTTCGCCCAGTGCTTCCGCCACCTGCTTTCTCCGGGCGCGAATGGTCTCCATATCCCGGCGGCTGACCTCGCTGAAGAGCACATCCACCAGGTAGAGCTGCGCCATGCGGGCGGCCACGGAGCCCAGCTGGAGGGGGCCCTCATTGGAGCCGCACTCCAGCACCACATCGGCCAGCTCCGCGCCGGGGGATTTGGGGTAACGGGTGACCAGGATGCACTTCACGCCCCGCTGTCTGGCGATCTTCAATATCTCCAGCAGATCCCGGGTGGCGCCGGAGTAAGAGAAGTAAAAGATCAGATCCTCCTGTGTGAGCAGTGCCGTTCGGATGGCCTGGGTGTGGGAATCCGCGACGGCATAAAAATTGGGCATGGCGGTGGCGAAGAGATGGGCGGCCTCCTGGGCCAGGAGCATGGAGCCGCCCTGTCCCATGCACAAAACCCGCCGAGCCGACAGCAGAAGGTCGGCGGCCTTTACGATGTTCTCCGGACGGATGAGCCCCAGGGTCTGGTTCACCGCCTCCACATCGGCGGCGCAGATCTTCCGGCACATATCCTCCACGCTGTCCTCCGGCAGCACCTCTCCCGACAGGGGGTTGGCGCTACCGGCCTGGATGGCGGCAGTGGAGTTGGCCACCGCCAGCTTGAAGGCGTTATAGCTCTTGTAGCCCAGCCTGCGGCAGAAGCGGGACACCGTGGCCTCCGCCACCTCCGCGGCCTGGGCCAGCTCTGAGATGGACATAAACTGGCTCTCCCGGCGGTGGGCGGTCACATAGTCGGCGATCTTTTTTTCCGAGGCGGTGAGCTGGTAGTATTCATGGTTGATCTTGTCAAACACACTGCCAAACGACATAGACCCTCCCTTACGCGCGGGAAATGAGCTCATCCAGCATCTTGTCACACATGGTGAGCGCCCTGGGCAGATGGAAGGGGCCTTTGAAGGTGGAACCCTTGGTGGAAGGCATGGTGGGCTTGCCGTCCCGGCGGAGGTAGCCGTACCACTCGCCGTACTCGGGGTCGGCAAAATGCGCCTTGCAGTAATCCAGGGTCTTCTCAAACCACTGGAGGTACTTCTCCTCCCCGGTGTCCCGATAGAGCATGAGGGAGGCGATCAGGATCTCGTTGTGGGGCCACCAGAGCTTCATGTCGTGCTCATAGGCCTCCGGGGGCTTGCCCAGGCAGTCGATAAAGTAGAGCAGTCCTCCGTACTCCTTGTCCCAGCCGGCCTCAATGGCCCAGTCGAAGATCTGGGCCGCCTTGCCCACCAGGGCGTCGTTGCCGGTGCGCTTGGCGTGCTCCAGCAGGAACCAGACCCCCTCGATGTCGTGGCCGGGGTTCACCGTGCGCCCCTCGGTGTAGTAGAGCCGGGGGTTGCCGTCCACGTCCACATTCTCCAGCAGGCACTTCAGCTCCGGCTTGACGTGATATTTAAAGATCTCGTCCACGCACTGGCCCGCCCGCTCCTCGTAGAGGGCCGCCCGCTGGGGATCCACCCGCAGGAGGGTAGAGGTGACGTTGAGGATGATCATGGGGGTGCCGAAGGCCCGGCCGGTACGGGTCTCCGGGATGGTCTTGGGGCCCAGGCCGGTGGGGTCGGGCTTTCCATGGGCCAAATCCCAATAGAGGTCATAGGCCCTTCTCGCCCGCTCCAGACAGGCCGCCTCTCCGGTCACTCCATAATACTCCGCATTGGCCAGGGCATAGAACGCCTCGGAAAAATAATACCGGCGCTGGCGCAGGGGCTCACCTTGGGCGGTGACGGTGAAGTACATCCGTCCCCCGGCCTTCTCGTTGATGCAGTGGGCCTCCATAAAGTCCAGACAGCTCTTGGAGGCGGCCAGCCACTCCGCCTTGGCGCCATAGAGGTGGCACAGCCAGGCGAAGATCCAGCCGCACCGGCCCTGCATCCAGACGCTCTTGTCGGTGGAGTAGATCTCCCCCTTCCTGTCCAGGCAGGTATATACGCCGCCGTTCTCCCTGTCCATGCCGTGCTCCAGCCAAAAGCCCACACAGCGCTCCAGTTCCTCCTGGATCCACTTCTGATGGCTTTGCAGTCGGGCCTTGTCCATAAAAATTCCACCTTTCCACATTGGCTTTTTGGGGATTTTGCTACCCTTATGCCCATATCATACCCGCAGAGAGCCCCCCCGTCAAGAAAATAATTTTCAAAAAGCTGAAAATTTGCTTGACAGATGAAAAAAAGCTGGTAGCCTATAGGGTAGGATCATGTTATGCCCCGTTCCACAAAAAAGAAGGAGGAATCCCACCATGCAGCATCTTGGCATTCAGGTCAACGTGAAAAACGTCCCCGAGCTGGATAGAGGATTTATTCCCCTGCTCCAATTTGACCGGGCCTTTCTGGCCGGGGCAAAGCAGCCTCTTGACATTGCCGTGGAGCGCTCCGGCGGCCAGGTGGCCGTCTTCCGCACCAAGATCCACGCCACCGCCGATATGGCCCAGGCCGATCTTTACTACGTAGAGCGGATCGTCAAGACTATGCTGTGGCTCTACGGCGGCTTCAAGGTCTATCTCACCGACCGCGCCCTGTGTGAGAAGCTTCGGGGCATCTACGCCAAGGGCGGAGAGCAGTTTTTCGACTTCGACTATATGGCCAACGTCTTCGAGCACCCCTTTGAGGTGGTTCATTGCGAGGCCGTCCCCCAGGAAAAGGGCGACCCCAAGGCCATCGGCCGCCACCTGGAAGGCTGCCGCATCGGCTTCGACGCCGGCGGCAGCGACCGGAAGGTCTCCGCTGTCATTGACGGCGAGCCGGTGTTCTCCGAGGAGGTGGTCTGGTTCCCCAAAACCAACTCCGACCCGGACTACCATTATGACGGTATCGTCGCCGCGCTCAAGTCCGCCGCCGGGCACATGCCCCGGGTGGACGCGGTAGGCGTCTCTTCCGCCGGCGTGTACATCAATAACCGCACCATGAACGCCTCCCTCTTCCTCCAGGTGCCCAAGGCCGACTTCGACGCCAAGGTCAAGGACATCTATATCCGGGCCATCACCGACACCTTTGGAGACGTCCCCTACGCCGTGTGCAACGACGGCGACGTCTCCGCCCTGGCGGGGGCCATGAACCTGGGGGAGAACAACGTGCTGGGCATCGCCATGGGCACCAGCGAGGCGGTGGGCTATGTGGACAGCGAGGGCCGCATCACCGGCTGGCTCAATGAGCTGGCCTTCGTCCCGGTGGACGCCTCTCCCGCGGCCATGCGGGACGAGTGGAGCGGCGACATCGGATGCGGCGTGAAGTACTTCTCTCAGGACGCCGTTATCAAGCTGGCCCCCGCCGCCGGCATCACACTGGATGAGAACCTCTCCCCCGCCGAGAAGCTGAAGGCCGTTCAGAAGCTCATGGAGACTGAGGGCTCCCCCGCCGAGGCCATCTACCGCTCCATCGGCGTATATCTGGGTCACTCCCTGGCCCTCTACCACACCTGGTACGGCTTCCGGCACGTGCTGCTCCTGGGCCGGGTCATGTCCGGCCGGGGAGGCGACATCATCCTGGCCGAAGCCAAGCGGGTGCTGGCCGATGAGTACCCCGAGATCGCGGGGCAGATCAATGTAGCCCTGCCCGACGAAAAGTCCCGCCGGGTGGGTCAGAGCGTGGCGGCCGCCTCTCTGCCGGAGGTCAAATAAATGAAAAAACATATCGTCTGCCTGGGCGACTCCAATACCCATGGCTACTGCGCCGATCCCGCCGACTGCGCCGACAGCGCTCTTCAGCGGTTCAACGAGGAGGAGCGGTGGACCCAACTGCTCCAAAAGGCCCTGGGAGAAGAGTACCTGGTCATCGAGGAGGGCCTCAGCGGCCGTACCACCGTCTTTGACGATCCCCTCTACGAGCACCTGGCCGCCCTGGACTACATCTGGCCCTGTCTGAAAAGCCACGAGCCGGTGAGTCTTCTCATCATCATGCTGGGCACCAACGACGCCAAGGAGCGCTTCGGCATGAACGCCTATGCCATCGGCCTGGGAATGAAGCGGCTGGTGCAGAAGGCCCAGACGGTGGAGTGCTGGAGCGGCGGCAAGCCCAACATCCTCATTGTCGCGCCCCCCGCCATCGGCGAGGGAGTGCTCACCTCCCCCGCGGCCGACGAGATGGGTACCATGGGGCCCTCCTGTGTGGAAAAATCCAGGAAGCTGCCCGGAGAATACCGCCGGGTGGCCCAGGAGACGGGCTGCGCCTTCCTCTGCGCCGACGAGGCCGGGTGTGAGTTCAACCAGGTCGACTTTATGCACCTGACCCGGAAGGGCCACGCCCAGTTGGCCGAGAAGCTCTCCAAGCTGGTACCGGGGCTGCTGGGCTGAGCCACCGCCTTCGGGCAAACGGCAAAACCGTGTGTTGTCAAAAAAGTGGAGCTGTCGACCCTCTTCGGGCCGGCAGCTCCACTTTTCTATCTTTTCAGACCCTTCGCGATTGCGATCAAGCTATCTAACCGCTCTTCACTTAGCCCCTTTGCCGCATCCATAAGCTCATGGGCCTTTCCGTCTCGGTGTCGAAAAATTCTCTAAGGATGGGATGGCCGAGAAGGGGACTGGCAAGCACAATCACATCGCACTCCCGCACCACAGGATAAATTTTATTCATGTCGTCCCGCTGAACGCAGGGACACTCTTTGCTGCTGTGTCCACCAAAGCACCCTTTACAGCCGTGGATATTCATACTGTCCAGGAAAAACTCGGTTACGGTATGACCGGCGCTCTCCGCCCCCTCGGTGAACGCTTTGACCAGCGCGGAGGTATTACCCGTTCTGCGGGGACTACCATTGAGAATGACAA
>CATKDV010000135.1:0-6530 GCA_949746985.1 uncultured Eubacteriales bacterium
ACACCCGTGATGGAAACGCCGGCGGCCCCCGTGCCGCCCACCGGCCCCCGGAAGGGGAAAGGCCCCGCCACCCATGAGCAGAAGCAGAAGCGCAGGAAGATCATCCGGCGCGTCATCGCTCTGGTCCTGGCCGCCGCCATTCTGGGCGGGGGCGGATGGGCCTTGAACAAATACGTATTTACCGACAGCGACCAGGGACTGGGAGAGGTGATGACCCAGATGGTCACCTACGGCTCCATCCAGAGCTCCGTCGACGGCATGGGCAACGCTCGGGCCAAGAACTCGGCCACTGTCACCCCCGACGCGGGCTACCGGGTGCTGGAGCTGTTCGTCAGCGAGGGCGACTATGTGGAGGAGGGACAGCTGCTCTACAACCTGGACGACACCGCCGCCCAGGACGCGGTGCGCAACGCCCAGGAGAATGTGCGCACCGCCCAGGAGAGCGTGCGCAAAGCCCAGGACGCCATCGTGGACTATGACCGGGAGTTGGAGAAGATGGAGGAGAATCTCAGCAACCTGACCATCACCGCTCCCCACGCCGGCAAACTCACCGATGTAAACCGGGACATTCGGACCGGGGACGACCTGAGCGTGGGGGCGGCGGTGGCTACCATTATCAACGATACCAAGCTGCGGCTCCACCTTTACTACAGCTGGGCCTACGAGGGGCAGATCTCGGTGGGACAGTCTGCCCGGATCACCCTGCCCGCCTCCATGAGCGACTACCCCGCCACGGTGGAGCAGGTGAACATGGTAAAGCGGGTGGTGCCCGAAGGCTCGGTCACCTTCGAGGTGGTCTTTGTCATGGACAACCCCGGCACCCTCACCGAGGGCATGGTGGCCTCCGCCAGCCTGACCGGGGCCAACGGGGAACCGGCCTATCCCTATGAGAACGGCACGCTGGAGTATTACGAGACCACCAAGATCGCCGTGAAGGTGGCCGGTCCGGTGGAGTATGTCGATCTGATGAACTACGCCGACGTGCGGGAGGGCCAGACCCTGGTCCGCCTGGGCGACAAGGACGCTCTGGCCGACATCTCCGCCAAGCAGAACAGCCGCCGGGAGGCCCTGAAGAGCGTGGAGGACGCCCAAAAGAACGTGGAGACTGCCGAGAAGGCGGTGGAGGAGGCCCAGGAGAAGCTGGACAACTACCACGCCGTGTCCCCCATCGCCGGGCAGGTCATCTCCTGCGGGCTGATGGTGGGCGAGGAGGTCACCTCCGGGTCCAGCATCTACATCGCGGACACCGCCACCATGATGATCGACATCACCATCGACGAGCGGAACATCGGCTATGTCTCCAAGGGCATGATGGTGGACATTCGGGATATGATGGGCAACTATTACATGGGCATTGTGGATTCCGTATCCCTGTCCGCCAAGGCGGAGAACGGCATCGCCTCCTTCCCCGCCGTGGTGGTGGTGGATAACCCCGACGGGATGCTGATGACCAACTCCTATGTGGACTATACCTTCGTGGCCAGCCAGTCGGACAACTGCCTGGTGGTACCCATCCAGGCCGTCATGAACGTGACCCTGTCCGAGGACGACGGCACGATGGGCGGGGACATGATGGATCCGGGTATGGTAGACGGCAACTTTGGCGTCATGCCTGACGGCGGGGATATGATGATCCCTGAGGGCGGCGATGTGCTGCCGGAGGGCGGCGATGTGCTGCCGGAGAGCGGTGAAGATGAAAACGCCGACCCCGTGGAGGGCGAGAATGATCTGCCCGCCGGGGACGGAGACACTGTAGGCCTGCCCACCGGGGACGGAGACACTGTAGGCCTGCCCGCCGGGGACGACCTGGTAGCCATTCCCGACAATGCCGTGCCCCAGGCCGCGGTGTCCATTATGGGCGGCAGCGAGGTCATCGTTATGGGCGGTTCCAGCCGGGGTCCCTCCGCCTTCCAGCAGAGCGGCACCGCCACGGTGTGCTTTGTGAAGGGCGAGCCTGACGAACGGGCCATCGAGGCCGACGAAAGCTGGAAAATGCCCGAGGGCTTCTTCGCGGTCATTGTGGAAACGGGCCTGAACGATTCCTACAATGTGGAGATCAAGTCGGGCCTCAACGAGGGGGACGAGGTCTTCACCGGTTACATTACCGACAGCGCCAGCAACTGGTGATGGGGGGATCGCCATGCTGATTGAAGTCAAAAATCTATATAAGATATATAACGAGGGGAAGGAAAACGAGGTCCGGGCCTTGGACGGGATCGACCTCCAGATCGACCGGGGGGAGTTCGTGGCCATCATCGGCGCCTCCGGCTCGGGCAAGTCCACCCTGATGAACGTGCTGGGGCTGCTGGACATCCCCACCTACGGGGAGTATCATCTGGACGGGGATGATGTGACCACCCTCACCGACAAAAAGCAGGCCCACACCCGGAACAAGCAGATCGGGTTCATCTTTCAGGGCTACAACCTGATCCCCGCCCTGTCGGCGGCGGAGAATGTGGAGCTGCCCCTTATCTACCAGGGCCTGCCCATCGACGAGCGGGAGGTCCGGGTGGAGGAGGCCCTGCACAAGGTGTCCATGTTTGACCGCTCGGGCCACAAGCCCTCGGAGATGTCCGGCGGACAGCAGCAGCGTATCGCCATCGCCCGGGCCATTGCCACCCATCCGCCCATTATCATGGCCGACGAGCCCACGGGTGCGTTGGACTCCAAGACGGGTAAGCACGTGCTGGAAATTCTACATACCCTTCATCAGGAGACGGGGACCACCGTCATCCTCATCACCCACGACAACTCCATCGCCGCCACGGCGGACCGGGTGGTCCGGATCTCCGACGGCAAGATCATCTACGACGGTCCCAGAGAGGGGGCGGGCCTATGAATCTGAAGCAGGCGTTCAAGATCGCGGCCAAATCCATCGCCGCCAAAAAGGGCCGAAGCGCCCTGACCATGCTGGGCGTGATCATCGGCCTTACCGCCGTCATCATCCTGGTGTCCTTCGCCAAGGGCCAGAACAAGTGGTTGGAGGATTACTACGCCAGCATGGTGGACAACTCCATCAGCATTTACGCCTACAAGTGGTCCATGTACGGCAGCGACGAGAGCGTGGCGGAGGACCTATACTCCTACTGCCAGCAGATGAGCGATTATCTCATCGGCGTGACCCCCATGAGCCAGGTCTACGGCAACACCACTATCAAATTCGGCTCCAAGACCATCACCCAGGACAATACGGACTGGAACAGCCGCCCCCAGATCTATCTGGGAAACCAGCAGTATACCGTCTGTCAGGGCTACACTCTGGCCAAAGGCCGGGACCTGACCTATCTGGACGTTGAAAAGCTGAACCAGGTCTGTGTACTGGGGGCCAAGGCGGCCGCCACCATCTTTGACTACGCCGACCCCGTCGGGCAGACCATCTACATCAACGGCACCCCCATTACCGTGGTGGGCCTATATGAAGACAGTGGCCTGGACGAATACAGCAGCAAGGACCGGGTCATCCTCATGCCTTATACCCTGAGTCGGCTCTTCAACGGTAACGTGGATTCCGGGCAGTTCATCGCCGTGGCCAAGGACGCCACCTCCGCCACGCTGGCGGTGACCATGCTCAACGGCTACGGAAAGGGCCTGGTGGGGGACAACGGCTCCTTCTGGGCGGAGAATCAGAACCAGTATATCGACAACTCCAACGAGCAAAGCCGGATGCAGCAGCTCTTCCTGGGCGGCATCGCCGCCATCTCCCTGCTGGTGGGCGGCATCGGTATCATGAACATTATGCTGGTCACTGTCACCGAACGGACAAGGGAGATCGGTATCCGAAAAGCCATCGGTGCAGAGCGGAAGAGTATCATCGCCCAGTTCCTCATCGAGGCTTGCCTCATCTGCGGCCTGGGCGGCCTCATCGGCATCGCCATCGGATACCTGGGCACCGCCATCGTTTGTAAGGTGGTGCTAGGCTTCATCTCCTGGCCGGATATGACGGTGACGGTGGGCTCCTTCCTCTTCTCCCTGGCCATGGGCGTGATCTTCGGTCTCTACCCGGCGGTGAAGGCCAGCGGTCTCCAGCCGGTGGAGGCTCTGCGGGCAGATTGACCAGGATCGTGTCTCCTCCTGTTTTCTCTTTTTTCTTTCTATTTCACAAAAGGATGTGTTGCAAATGCGCGCAAAGCGTCTCTTAGCCGCCCTGTTGACGGCGGCCACCCTGACGGCGGCGGTCCCTATGGTCCAAGCCGCCTCCTTTACCGACCTCTATGCCCTGCCCGAGGTGTCCGAGGCCGCTGAGTTCCTCCGGCTCATGGGGGTGGTCACCGGCGTCCCCGGCGGCGCCTACAACCCCTCGGGCACCCTGAGCCGGGCCGAGTTCTGCGCCATGGCGGTCCGGGCCCTGGACCGGGCCGACGAGGAGCCCGCCCAGCGCAGCCGCACCATCTATCTGGACGTGGGCCCCACCTTTTGGGCCACGGGTTACATCAATCTGGCCTCCATCATCACCCTGGGCGGCGGCTCCGACGGCGGCGGCACCCCCCTGGTGGCCGGCGTGGGCGACGGCACCTTCCAGCCTGACCGGTCCATCACCTACGGTGAGGCGGTGACCATCCTGTGCCGGATGCTGGGCTACGGTGCCAGCGACGTGGCCACGGGCGGCGCGTGGTATGACGGCTATCTCACCGCCGGGGCTGTGGCCGGCCTCACCGAGGGCCTCTCCCTCAGCGGAACCGACGTCATCACCCGGGGCCAGGCCGCCATTCTCTTTTATAACCTCTACTTTTCCAAGACCAAGGGGGGCAAGGACACCTACCTGGTCACCATGGGCGGCAAGGAGGTGGAGGGTGGCATCATCCTGGATGTGAACGCTACCGCCGACGACAATTCCCCCGCCGTCAAGACCACCAAGGACACCTATAAGACCGACCGGACCTTTGATCCTTCCCTGGAGGGCAAGGAGGGCAAGGTCATTCTGGACGCGGACAATAAGCTCCTCTCCTTTGTCCCCAAAGAGGGTGCCTCCCAGCGGGTGGTAAATATCACCTCCGCCCTGGCCACCTCCCTGACCATCTCTGGGGGGGAGAAGATCACCGTCGATCCCAAAACCACTGTCTACCGCGGGCAGGAGGAGACCACCTGGTCCTCTGTGTGGCAGGATATCTCTTCCTCCTTCTCCACCCCTGTGACTCTTCACTACGGGGCCAACGGCAAGCTGGCCCACCTGTACTTTGCCGCCACCTCCACCGAAGGCGTGGAAGCCATGGTGCTCCGCACCAATCCGACAGGGAATACAAATCCCTTCTCCTCTTTGGCTTCCGGCGGCTCCTACACCATGTATAAAAATGGGCTGGCAGCCACCGCCGCCGACATCCGGCAGTATGACGTGGCTACCTATGACGCAAATGCCCGTGTCATCCAGGTTTCTGATTTGAAGCTCACGGGTATCTACGAGGACGCCTCCCCCAGCCCCTCCTCGCCCACCTCCATCACCCTCATGGGGCAGTCCTTCCCCCTGCTCTCCTGCGCATGGAACGACTTTAACTCCTTTCAGATCGGGGACCGGGTGACCCTTCTTCTCACCGCTGACGGCATGGTGGCCGGAGCCGTCTCCGCCGACGTGGTGAGAAGCGACGCGGTGGGCGTGGCCTCCATCGAGGGCACCACCGCCACTGTCACCTTGCTGCCCAGCAATCTCAAGGTATCCGGCCAGGTCTCCAGCGGCATTGCCGAGCGGTACGACGGTCAGCTGGTCAACGTAGTCAGCAACTCCAAGGAGCGGCTGACCCTGTCCGCCATCTCCGGCTCGGCGGCCAAGGCCGACCTGGACGTAGGCCAGCGTAAGCTGGGGGACCGGGATGTAGCTGAAAATGTGGTGGTCTATGACCGGGTGCAGAACGGGCAAGCTGTGGAGGTAAAATACAGCAGCCTCACCCAATCCACCATTGCCCGAAGCAAGATCAGCTTTGTCTCCTACGACTACGCCGGACGGGTCCGGTGCATGATCCTGGACGACGTGACCGGAGACGCCTATGACTACGGTTATTTCTACTATGAGCGGGGCGCCGAAGGGGAGGACTTCAAGGAGGCCGATACCCTCTGCGTAAGACAGGCTTCCGAGGGCGGAGGAAAGAGCGACTCCTATTCCAATAAGGGCACCTTCCTGGGCTCTGTCCGCACCGGCATTCCCGGCGGCGTGGCCCTGGCCCCCCGGGCCACCGGCACCGGCCCGGCTTACAAGGTAGCCGCCACTGTAGTCCTGCAGGAACTCACCCACGTGACCCGCTCCGCCTTTGATCCTGAGGAGATGACGGTAACGGTAGCCGGGGTTTCCTATCCGATATCTGACGCGGTCCAGTGTTACAACAAGACCACCAAGACCTGGTTCAGCTCCGGCAAGGAGGGCATGGAGGCCGCCCGGGCCTACTCCGACGACTTGACCCTCTACTATGACCGCACTCCCGCCGAGGGCGGTAAGATCCGCATGATCGTAGTTCCCTGATCGTCCTCCCAATGGCCCGGAGCATTTCTGCTCCGGGCCATTTTTTCATGTCTACCAAATGTCTACCAAAAAATACCCGCAAGGG
>CATKDV010000136.1:0-3015 GCA_949746985.1 uncultured Eubacteriales bacterium
CCGCCACCGTTCCGTTTCCGGCTTCGCCGAAAACTGCACTCTGGTGGGAATTTCTTCGCTTTCCACCGCGACTCGCTTCGCTGGACTCGCGGCGGAAGGGGAACGGGGAGACCCGAGGGGGCCGAAAAATCGATTTTGGCCGCTTACTCCACGCCGGAGCAAAGCGGACTTTGCTCCGGCATTTTTTGGCAAAAAAGCCGTCCGCCCCGTTTCAGGATCCCGCCCTTTGGGCGGGATCCTTTCCCTTCGCTCCCCAACCCCTCCCCTTTCCGAAAGATTGACGTAGGTTTATCGGTATGATACAATTCTGATGGCAAACAACGCAAAACCGGCAGGGGTCCGGCCCCGGCTTCCCTTTTTCCGGGAGGGGCGGCGGGCCTTCCGCCATATATTTTCAGAGGGGGATCACCCATGAAACAGAAAAAGCTCCTATCTCTGCTGCTGAGCCTGACCCTGCTCCTCTCCCTGGCCCTCCCCGCCTTTGGAGAGGATGTCTCCTCCGATGTTCCGGACCCTGCAGAGCAGACTGAACAGCCGGTCTCCTCCGCTGTTCCGGACCCTGCGGAGCAGACCGAACAGCCGGACTCCTCCGCTGTTCCCGACCCCGCAGAGCAGACCGAGCAGCCGGACTCCGCCGGACAGACAGAGCCGCCGGAGGAGCCCGATCTCCCCTCCTTCCCTGACGTGGAGGGCCACTGGGCCCGGAACGTCATTGAAAAGTGGCACTCCTTCGGGGTCATCGCCGGCGATACCTGGACAGGGGCCTTCCGGCCTGACGATTTTCTCTCCCGGGCCGAGTTCGCCACCCTCCTGAACCGGATCATGGGCTATCCCCTTTTGGAGATCAAGCATTTCAGCGACGTACCCGCCGACACCTGGTACGCCGAGACCATGTCCCGGCTCAACTCCGCCGGCGTCATCCAGGGGGACGGCAACAACATGGTCCGCCCCAAGGACCCGGTGACCCGCCAGGAGGCGGTGGTCATCCTCTGCCGCGCCTTGGGCGTCGAGGAGCAGGAGGCCAGCGTAGACTTCCTTGACGCGGAGGAGATCGCCCCCTGGGCGGCGGGCGCCGTGGGCGCGCTCTACAACCTGGGCGCCATCCATGGCTGGGAAGGCTCCTTCGATCCCCAGGACCCCATCACCCGCTGTCAGGCGGTCATCCTGCTGGACAATCTCATCGGCGGGGCCATGACGGTGCCCGGCGTCTGGACCCAGGACGTGTCAGGGGATCTTTACATCTGCACCAAGCAGGCCCGCCTGGAAAATATGACCGTCACCGGCGACCTGATCCTCACCACCGGGGTGGACTCGGGGGACGTGACCCTCTCCGGTGTGACCGTGGAGGGGGACCTGAAGGTCCTGGGCTGCGGGGAGAGATCCCTCCACATCCAGTCCGGCTGTCAGTTTGAAGGGGACGTGCTCCTCTCCAAAACCATTGAGGGGAGCCTCCGGGTGGTAAACGAGAGCGACGAGCCCATCCCCTCCGTCCAGGTGGTCAGCGGCAGTTCCACCGTGATTCTGGAGGGCGCTATGACCTCCGTGACCCTGGGCTGCGACGTTCCCCTGATCCTCCGCAAGGCTGCGGTGGAGACCCTTTCGATCTCCGCCCCCAATGCCGACCTCACCGTAGAGGCGGAAAGCGCCCTCTCCTCCCTGACCGTTGAGGAGCAGGCCAAGGACGCCGGGATCACCACCGCGGGCGTCATCACCACCCTCACCGCCCGCGCCGCCGCCAAGGTCACCAACTCCGGCAAGATCGAGACCGCCCACGCCGCCGCCAGCGGCCTTGTGCTGGCGGGAAAAGCGCCCAAGGCCGTCACCATGATCTCCGGGGTATCCCGCCCCAAAGACGGCGACGGGAAAACCATCTCCAACATCACCATCAAAGATGATAAGGGCAGGTCATGACCATGAACAACAACCTGACAAAAAAAGACATCCAGCTCATGGAGCAGGAGCTGACCCACCGGCTCACCGTCCTGCGCCCCAAGCTTCTGGAGGAGGTCAAGACCGCCCGGGCCTTCGGGGACCTGTCGGAAAACTTCGAGTACAAGGCCGCCAAGCAGGAGAAAAACCGGAACGAGAGCCGCATCCGCTACCTGCAAAACATGATCCGCACTGCCCACATCGTGGAGGAGGCCCCCAGGGGGGACGGGGCGGCCCTCTACGACAAGATCACCGTCACCATGGCGGACGGCAAACAGGCCACCTACCAGGTGGTGACCACCATGCGCACCGACCCCCTCCACGGCCTTATCAGTATGGAATCCCCTGTGGGCAAGGCCCTATTGGGCCGCAAGGCGGGGGACCGGGTCCACATCCAGATCGACGAGAAATTTGGCTACGACCTGACCATTGAAACCATCGAAAAAGGACAGGATGACAGCTCCATACCACTAAACAGCTATTAAGGGGAGGTAAAAATGGGCCAAGAACTTCTGCTGGAGGCCGCCTGGAAGGCCCGGGAAAACGCCTACACCCCCTACTCCAACTTCAAAATCGGGGCCGCCGTGCTGGGGCGGACGGAAACGTCTACACCGGCTGCAACATTGAAAACGCCAGCTTCGGCATGACCGTCTGCGCCAAGCGCACCGCCATCTTCAAGATGGTGTCGGAGGGCTGTCAAAAGTTCACCGCCCTGGCGGTGGTGGGCGGAGGGGATGGCGACGGCGCCCCCTGCCTGGCCTGCCGCCAGGTCATGACCGAGTTCTGCCAGAGCTGGGACGTACCGGTCTACCTCAGCGGCCTGGGCCGCTCCAAGATTTGGACCCACACCGTGGGCGAGCTGTGCCCCCTGCCCTTTGTCACGTTTGAAAAGGACAAGGACTGACCCCTTCCCCCAAAAAAGAGAGCCCCTTTTCCGTTGGAAAAGGGGCTCCCTCTTTTTTCCTCTCAGGGCATCCCGCAGCCCACCCCCACGATGATATCCTCAAAGGGGGAGATGATGGAGGCCACGATTTTAATGAGCTCCTCCAGCTCCATCCGCTGGGCCTCCACCTCATACTCCACCCC
>CATKDV010000137.1:0-3010 GCA_949746985.1 uncultured Eubacteriales bacterium
CCAGGAGGCCATGCTGATCCCCGATGGAAAAGACCATTTCACTTTGACGGTGGACGCGGTGGTCTCCCCCCAGTTTTACGGCTGGCTCTTCGGCCTGGGGGATGGGGTCCGGCTCACCGCCCCGGAGTGGGCGGTGGAGGAGTACAGGGGAATGCTGCAAAAGGCGCTGGAGGGCTAAACACCGAAGGTCAGGGGAAGGGTTTTCCCCTGACCTTCTTGTTTTACTCCCAGCCCTTCCAGACCTCCGGCTCATACCCCACAGTGGCCTGCCTGCCGTTACGCACCACCGGGGTCTTGATGAGCTTGGGGTCCTCAAAGAGCTTTTCCAGCTTGGCCTCTTCGGGGGAGAGATACTTGAGAAGGGCGGCGTCCGGGTTTTTCCAGTCGATGAGCGCGTCCAAGCCCACCGCCCGGACGACGCTCTGAAGTTCCCCGCGGCTCATGCCGTAGCGGAGAATATCCACGGCCTGGAATTTTACCCGCCGCTCCTTAAAATACCGCTCCGCCTTTTTGGTGTCAAAGCACTTGGACTTGCCAAATATCTGAATGTTCATGGCTTTACTCTCCTATATAGGTAAACCGGGCTCCGGAGTAGCCGTCCCGCTCTACATTTTCGCTCCACATTCCCGCCGGCCGGACCCAAAGGCCTCCCTCGCCATAAAGGGCCTCATAGACCACCATAGGCTCCAGGGTCTCGGAATGTCTTGCCAAGGCGATGAGACGGTATTCCTTTCCCTTAAAGTGGCGGTAACGCCCCGGTCTCAACTCATCCATAAAAATTCCCTCCTGTTTTTTTCATTTTACCACAGTTGCCCGCCCGGAACAAGGGCGGGTATTTTTCCGTTTTTTTGAAGCCATACTAAGGGACATCATGAAAAAGGTGGTGTTCCCTTGAAGGCAGTTATTTTGGCGGGGGGAGAAGGAAGCCGGCTGCGGCCCCTGACCATCGGGCGTCCCAAGCCCATGACCCCCTTTTTGGGCAAGCCGGTGCTGGGTCACATTTTGGACCTGCTGCGCCGCCACGGGGTGCGGGAGATCGCCGTCACCCTCCGGTGCCTGCCCGCCGCCGTCACCGACCATTTTGGGGACGGGGAGGAATATGGGGTCAAGCTGACCTACTTCGTGGAGGATGAGCCTCTGGGTACCGCGGGCGGGGTCAAAAAGTGCATGGACTTCTTGGGGGAGGAGGACTTTTTGGTCATCAGCGGGGACGCGGTGTGCGACTTGGACCTGACGGAGCTGACCGCCCTCCACCAAAGCCGCCGCTCGGCGGCCACCCTGGCCCTCTGCCGCCGCTCGGAGCCTTTGGAATACGGCTTGGTCCGCACCGACGACCAGGGCCGGGTGCTGGGTTTTGTGGAAAAACCGGGCTGGGGTCAAGTGGATACCGAACTTGTGAACACCGGGGTCTATGTCCTCTCCCGGCAGGCGATGGACTTGGTGCCCGGCGGGACCAGCTATGATTTTGGCAAAGAGCTGTTTCCCCAACTGCTCTCCCAAGGCGAGGCCCTGTACGGCTGGGAGGCAAGGGGATATTGGCAGGATATGGGGGACTGCGCCGCCTATTTGGACAGCCTTCACGACGCCTTGGCGGGCAAAGTGTCTTTAGACTTGGAGGCGGGCCGGAAAGCCCAGCTCCCGCCGGGGGTGACGGTGCGCCAGCCCTGCTGGGTGGGGCGGCGGGCGGCCCTGTCCCCCGGCTGTGTCATCGGTCCCTATGCCGTGATCGGGGAAGGCTCTACCGTGGAGACCGGGGCGGTGGTGGAGCGCTCCGTTCTTTTGGGAGCCACGGTGGGCGAGGGGGCCGAGGTCTCCGGAGCCATCGCCTGTAAAAATGCCCTTATCCACCGCCGCGCCGTCGTCAGTCCCGGCGCGGTGCTGGGGGAGGGCGCCGTGGTGGGGGCGGAGGCCATTGTGGCCCCCGGAGTCAAGCTGTGGCCCGGGCGGCGGGTCCCTGAGGGGGGAAAAGCCACTGCCTCCCAAGTTATGACCGGCGGGGCCGCCCCGCTGAAATTTTCCGCCGGGGGCGCTCTCCGGGGTGTAGTGGGGGAGGAATTGACCCCTGAGACTTTGCTGGCATTGGGCTCCCTTTTGGGAGAGCGGGAGCAGGTCGGAGTGGGCTGGGCCGGGGGCAGCGGCGGGGCCATGCTGGCCCGCTGTGCCGGTTGCGGCGTGGCCGCCGCCGGGGGGACAGCCCTTATGAGCGACGCTGCCTGCGCCTCCGCCGCGGCTTGGCTGGGACGCTATTATAAGCTGCCGGTGACCCTTTTTGTCCAGCAGGACGGGGACGGGGCAGAGCTGCGGCTTTTCGGTCCCGACGGTCTGCCCCTGGGCCGCCCTGAGCAGCGGAGGATAGAGGGGGCCCTTCTCCGGGGGGAGGGAAGCCGGGTCGCCGCTATGCGGGTGGGCGGTTTGGAGACGGTGGCGGGGGTCCGCGCCGGCTATGCCTCCGACGCCGCCGATCAGGCCTGCCTGACAAAGCTCCCCCTTCGGCCCCTGACGGTCCAGGTGGAGAAGGGGGAGGGGGCAAATGACATGCTGGCTGCCGCCCTGACAGCTCTGGGCTGCCGGGTCTGCCGGGGCACAGGCCGGGGCGCACCCACCTTCTCCGCCGACTGGGGCGGCTTCCGCCTCACCGCTTGGGACGAGGAGGGGCGGCTCATTCCGCCTGACCGGGTGCTGGTGCTTCTGACCCGCATCGAGATGGAGCATGGCCGGGGCGCCGCTGCCCTCCCGTCTTGGGCGCCTGCCGCCGCCGAGCAGGTGGCCGAGAGCTTTGGGGGCCGCCTTCTCCGTCTGGGCCGGGACGGGGAGGAGGCCATGACCCTCTGGCGGGAGCAGCCTTGGCTATGGGATGGCATTTTTGCCGCCTGCCGCCTGGCCTCCCGCTTGGGGCTGACGGGGGAGACCCTGACCCATTTGGACCGGGACCTGCCCCGGTTCGCCACCGTCCGGGGAGAGCTGCCCCTCCGCACAGGCCGGGGCCGGGTCATGGGCCGGGTGCTGGAGA
>CATKDV010000138.1:0-4846 GCA_949746985.1 uncultured Eubacteriales bacterium
GGACCTCTACGCCGCCTTCTCGGACAAGCATCAGGACCTGACCCTGGTGAGCCGGGTCAGCCGGATCTACCGGGACGCCAGAAGGCTTTTTGGCCGCGGACCATACAAGGACCACCTGTGGCTCACTGTCTCAGCTCCCGCCGAGCGGTGGTCCTGCCAGCCGGTGTTCTGGTTTGAGCTGACTCCCGAGGGATACAGCTACGGCCTGGGTTACTGGATGGCCCAGGCTCTCACCATGGCCAAGTTCCGCGCCCGGATGGACCGGGACCCCAAAACCATGGAGAAGCTGGCCCGCCAGATTCAGAAGCAGAAGACCTTCCAACTGACGGGGGAGGAGTTCAAAAAGCTCCGCCCCGCCCCCAGTAAGATTTTGGACCCCTGGTATAACAAGAAGGGAGGCTTCTCCCTGAGCTGCGAGCGGGAGCATGACGAGCTCCTCTGGTCCCCGGACCTGCCGGGGCATATCCTGAACGAGTGGGAAAAGCTGGTCCCCCTGTTCCGGTACCTGTCCACCCTGGACGGGGATCCGGACCCCAGAGAGCAGTGAGCAGAGTAAAGTCCGCGCCGGAAAGCGCGGACTTTTTTGCTGCAAAAGGAACAAAAACAGCGCTGAAATTTATTTTTTAAATTATTTTTTCCCCTTGCAGAAAAAGTTATATGGTCCTATCCTTTTTTTGGGGCGGCCGCCCACAAGAAAAGGAGGAATTGAAATGGACCATATCAGTCTGCGGGGGACTCACTATGAAGCGGGGCTTCAATGGGGGAGGACTTTGGCAAAGCGGGGATATTTTTTGCTGGCGGAGCTTCCCTTCCCCCTCACCCGGGAGAGGAGGGATTTTGGCTCCGCCTGCCTTCCCATCTACCAGGCCTGCTTTCCGGAGATATTGGAGGAGATCGAGGGTCTTGCGCTGGGCCAGAGCTGTCCGGCGGAGGAACTGCAGGCCGTGCTGTTCAGTATGTACGCCTTGCCCCCTGCCTGCCATTGCTCCTGCTTTGCCGTCTCGGCGGGGGGACAGACCCTTTTGGGGCGCAACAGTGACTTTTGGACCGCGCTTGAGGACCAGAACCTGAATGTGCGCTATGAATTTTCCGGGGGAGCCTACAGTTTCACGGGAAATACCACCGCCTTTTTGGAGATGGAGGACGGGGTCAACAGCAGGGCGCTGGCGGCAGGGCTGACAGCGGTGGCCCCGGCCGCGGTAAAGCCGGGGCTCAACGCCGGAATGCTGGTGCGCTATATTCTGGAAAAGTGCGAAAATGTGTCCCAGGGCCTAAAGGCTCTGGAGACTTTGCCCATCGCCTCGGCCCAGACCATCACTCTGGCGGATGGGAGCGGAAATACCGCGGTGGCGGAGTGCTGTGCCGGGGGGCGGCGGGTGATCCGTCCCACGGGGGAGCGTCCCTTCGTATATGCGGTCAATCGCTTTATGACGGAGGAGATGCGTCCCCTTCAGGCGGCGGGGGTGGACGACTGGCGGTCGGGGGAGCGCCGCGGGACGTTGGAAAGGGCGCTCTGTCTTCGCCGGGGCCCTTTGGATATTTTCGCCGCCCAGGCGCTGCTGGCGGGGAAGGAGGGGTTCCTGTGCCAGGAGGACCGCTCTGCCGGAAAAGGCACGGTGTGGTCGGTGGTGTATGACCTGACCGGAAGAGAGATCTACCGGGCCGAGGGGGATCCCTCCCGCGTCCCCTTTTGCCTGGACGACAGCTTTTCTTTTTGAGCCGTTTTGGAACAAATTTCCTACAAAAAATCCGTTCGCCCGGACATACTGACCATGAGAATGAATGGAAGGGCGGTAGGAAAGTGGAACAGCAAAAAAAATCGGCCATTCTCATGCTGGCCCTGTCCCTTCTGCTGGGGGCGATCATCAGGGGACAGCCCCCGGCTGTCCTTTCGGCGGATGGTCCCGCCCAAATCGAGACCGACCGCCCCCTCATCGCCCTCACCTTCGACGACGGCCCCCGCCGCTCCACCACGGAGACGCTGCTGGACGGCCTGGCGGAGCGGGGGGTGAAGGCCACCTTTTTCCTGGTGGGAGAGATGATCCCCGGCTGTGAGGACCTGATCCGGCGGATGGCGGAGGAGGGCCACCAGATCGGCACCCACTCCTATGACCACGTATACCTCACCGGCCTCAACGCCGCCGACTTCGCCCGCCAGGTGGACCGGACCGAGACCCTTCTAAGCGAGCTTTTGGGCGGCGGCAACTTTGCTCTCCGTCCCCCCTACGGCATGATCGACAACGGGGTGGAAAAACGCTGTGACAGCCCCCTCATTCTCTGGTCCATTGACCCGGAGGACTGGGACGACAAGAACGTGGAGCGCATTGTAAACCACATCGTCTCCCAGGCCCAGGACGGGGACATCATCCTGCTCCACGATATTTACCCCAGCTCGGTGGAGGCCGCTCTCCGGACGGTGGACGCCCTCCACCAGAAGGGTTTCCTCTTTGTGACGGTGGAGGAGCTGGCCAGCCAGCGCCATGTGGAACTGAAGCCGGGGGAGACCTACCGGCACTTTTATCCCTAATCATTACAAATTGATGAAACTTCTTCAAATCAAGTTGACGATAACGGGGGAAGCGTGTAAAATAAGGGAGGAAGAAAACGAACAGGAGGGACTGCCATGGCACGAAGGAACGGGACCAAAGAGGACCTTATCAAATGTGAATACTGCGGCGAAATGTACGCCGCCAGCTATAAACACTGTCCCTTCTGCAACGAGGACGGCACCGGCCGCTGGGACGACCCGGCGACCCTGGACGACGAGGAATACTACGACGAGGACCTGCCCGTCCGGGGCGGACGGCGGCTGGCGCATAACTCCCGGTCGGGGGGGAACGGCCCCTCGGTGCGGAGCATCATCAGCTGGGTATTGTCCCTGGCCCTCATCATCGCCGCGGCGGGTATCGTCATCTCCCTGCTAAAGCCCCTTCTGGGCAAAGGCGAGCCAAAGCCGCAGCCAGAGCAGAGCGTTCCCCCGGTGGAGGACAGCGCCGCTCCCTCTCCCGCCCTTTCGGCGGAACCCTCGGCGGACCCCGTTGTGGATCCCACGGTGGATCCGGCCCCCACTCCCTCCGTGGGGATCATGACCCCCTCGGTGCCGCTGACGGCCCCCACCGACTTCAAGCTGAGCCGGGAGGACATCTCCTTCTTCAACGTGGGAGAGTACTACCAGTTCGTGGTGACCCTGACCCCGGCGGACGCCCACGGGGACGTCCAGTGGAAGTCCAGCGACCCCAATGTGGCCTCGGTCAGCTGGGACGGAAAGGTGACGGCGATCTCCAAGGGTACGGTGACCATCACCGCCAGCATCGAAGGGGTGGGCGAGCGCAAATGCATTGTCCGCTGCAGCCTGCCCGACTCTACCCCGGCGGCCACCACACCGCCCTCCGAGATCACTACATCACAGCCCACCGCGTCCTCCTCCATCACCCTGAGCCGGGAGGATTTCACCCTCTCCAAGCCGGGTGAGTCCTGGCGCCTGGTGGTCAAGGGCACCAGCTCGGCGGTGACCTGGGCCTCCACCGACCCCAACGTGGCTACGGTAGGGGCCGACGGGACGGTCACCGCAGTGAGCAAAGGCACCTGCCGGGTCACAGCCACTGTGGACGGCGTGACCCTGAAATGTATCGTCCGCTGCACCTTTTAACTCTACATAGCGCCCTTCGGAAAGCGGTCCCGCGGGACCGCTTTCTTTTTTGGTATGGACTGGCGAAATGACAGGCGTAAGGGGCGGCGGTTGACATAGTTCTATGCATCCTGCCTAAAAAACCAGAATTTCACAAATAACCGCAGTTTTGTCCAGTGGATATTTCCTCTGAGTTTTTGTAAAATATGATCATAGCAAGCACCGTGATCGTCTCTTGTTTTAGCGAATGCCACAAAAACAGAAGGAGGAACACAAGTTATGAAAAAGCGCGTACTGGCTCTGACCCTGTCCTTCTCCCTGGTTGCCGGCCTGCTGGCAGGCTGCGGCGGCCAAAAGGACCCCGATCCCACCCAGGTCGCCGGCAACGATCCCACCCCCACCCCCGAGGCCAGCAAGGCCCCTCCCGCCCCCGTGGAGGACCTGACCGCGGTCCAGCAGATCATCAAAGAGGCCGAGGGCATGTCCATGGAGGAGCTGGCCAAGAAGGCCATCGAGGAGTCCAACGGCAAGACCTTCTTCGGCGTGGGCAACTCCAGCCGCGGCAAGTCCGCCCTGCCCCTGTTCATCGAGTACCTGCAGTCCATCGACCCCAGCTACACCATGGAGTTCGAGTGGCAGCAGCCCAAGAACAATAAGATCTTTGACCAGCTCACCGCCGACTCCCTGAAGGACACCGGCACCTTCGCCATGACCCTCATCCAGGACGGCAACCAGATCGAGTCCAAGATGGTCCAGACCGGCATCCTGGATACATACATCCCCAAGGAGTGGGCCGAGGCCAACGGCACCACCGCCGACGCGGTGGACGGCTACCTGGCCCTCCAGACCCTGAACAAGGTCTTCATGTACAACAACACCGGCTCCAAGACCTACGACAACTGCTGGGACTTCGTGGCCGAGGGCGAGCACGGCCTGTTCATGGACATCGACTCCGAGATCGTGGGCAAGAACTTCCTGTACATGCTCACCGAGGACACCTACGCCGGCTGGCTGAAGGAGGCCTTCAACGCCCTCAGCGCCGACGAGCAGGCCTACTTCCAGCCCACCATCAAGGCCATGGAGTCCGAGGCCGCCGACTTGGGCCTTGGCGCCGACGGCGCCTATGCGCTGGCTTGGATCAAGCTGTGGGTGGAGTCCTACAACGCCCAGACCGACGACGGCCCCATCTGCAACACCTTGGTTGACAAGTCCGCCACC
>CATKDV010000139.1:0-17223 GCA_949746985.1 uncultured Eubacteriales bacterium
CCGATACGGCCAAAACCATTGATGCCAACTTTGATGCTCATGTTCATTACTCCTTTTGTGATTCATTTAACATTGTGAGATAAATAACGAACTTAACCGTATATCATTATAGCGCAAATCTGGCAAATATGGAAGGGAAATTTTGCCGAAAGCGGGAAAAATTTTTGCGAATTTTAAGCGCCAAATTGAACAAATTTGACAAGAGGAGAAAAAATTTCTCAAAAAGATTGTTGCAGGTCCCATATTTTGGTATACTACAGGCATAGAGAGCCGCATAAGATAGAGAAAACGGAGGACGGCCCATTATGGATGAGGAGCTGCTGACGGAAAAATTTCTGAAAGAAGTGCGGGCCCGGGTGAGCGATGCTATAGCGGCGCAGGGACTTTTGACCTCGCTGGTGGAGGAGAAGGGGAGCGAGAGGGAACAGAAATATATGGCGGATATGACCAAGAGCTTTTACCGCCTGCTCCGACTTATTCACCATGTGGAGATCTGTAAGGCACGGACCATCTCTCAGAAAAGGACCCTGGATCTGGCAGGGCTGTGCCGGGATGTGAGCCGGTCCTGTGAGGATATGGCAAAGATCCTTGGGACTGAATTTGACTGGAAGCTGTCGGACAGCAGTGTGATCTCGGTGGGGGATGACCACATGCTGGAGCTGGGCATTCTGAACTTATTGGTCAATGCTTTCGAGGCGGCCGGTCCGACGGGGAAAGTGATTTTGAAGGGTACGCTGGAGAAGGGAAACTGGGTCATCGTGGTGACAGACAACGGCCCCGGGATCCGGAACCTGAAGCCGGACGACGATCCCTACCTAAAGGTGGGCAACGGTGCGGGCCTGGGGTTGGAGGCGGCCTGGAGAGCGGCGGAGCTTCACGGGGGATCCCTGCTTTTGACGGATAAGGGCGCTGACGTGGCCCCGGAGGGGGAGAGAGGGGCCAAGGCGATACTGACCCTGCCCGTCAAAAAGCCGGAACCGTGCGGCGCCGACCGGAAGGGTTTGATAAAGGAACCCGATAAAAGTGTATACCGGGGTGGATTTTCCTCTGTTCTGGTGGAGTTTTCCCCGCTGCTTCCGGCGGAAAGCTTTTCTTCGGAGGATACCAAATGAGTTGGACGGGCGGCCGGTGGCCGCCCGTCCCTGTTAGCAAAGGGGCTTTGTCCTCCTGCACAATTTCCACCGTTGACGTTCTGGTATTTTCATGCGATAATATATCCTGATATCATTCTACATATAAGGGAGAGAGCCCTTTGACCCAATTTTTGCTGCGCCGCTTCATTCGCGGCTATGAGGATGTTCAGGACCCTGCGGTCCGGGAGAGATACGGCACTCTGTCAGGGGTGGTGGGGATCCTGCTGAATCTGTGCCTGTCCCTGGGAAAATTTCTGGCGGGGCTTGCCACCGGAGCGGTCTCGGTGACGGCGGACGCATTCAACAATCTCTCTGACGCCGCCACCTCAGTGGTGACCCTGGTGGGATTCCGGCTGGCGGGACAGAAGGCGGACGAGGACCATCCGTATGGCCATGGGCGGATGGAGTATCTGGCAGGCCTTGCGGTGTCGGTGGCCATCCTCCTGGTGGGGGTGGAGTTGGCCAAGGGAGCCATCGGCAAGATCCTGCATCCGGAGACGGTCCGGTTTTCCTGGCTGTCGGTGGGGATCCTCTGTGTGTCCATTACAGTGAAGCTGTGGATGTACTTTTTTAACCGGGACCTGGGCTGCCGGATCTCCTCGGCGGCTATGGCGGCCACCGCCGCCGACTCCCTGTCGGACTGTGCGGCCACGGCCGCCGTGCTATTGGGCCTTTTGGTGGGCCATTTTGCCCAAGTGTCCATTGACGGCTGGGTGGGGATCCTGGTGGCGGCCTTTGTGCTCCGGGCGGGTTGGGAGGCGGCGGGGGATACCATCGATCCCCTGCTGGGCAAAGCCCCCGATCCGGCTTTGGTGGCGGGGATCCGGGAGACGGTGCTGGCCCATCCGGAGATCGCGGGGGTCCACGACCTGATGGTCCATGACTATGGTCCGGGCCATATCATGGCCTCCCTGCACGCAGAGGTGTCCATCGACGCCGACATGGCCCGGACCCATGACGTGATCGACAATGTGGAGCGGGAGCTGGGAGCAAAATACCACATCATTGCCACCATCCACATGGATCCCATCGTCACGGATGATGAGCACATCACCGCGCTCCGGAAGGAGATGCTTACCCTGGCTCGGCAGATCGACGCCGGCATGACCCTCCACGATTTCCGTATGACCGAGGGCCCCAGCCACACCAACCTGATTTTTGATGTAGTGGCCCCCCGGACCTGCCCCCTGTCTGACGAAGAGATCCGCCGGGAATTGGGCAGGCTGGCCAGAGAGAAGGATCCCCGGTACATCGTGGTGGTTCAGGTGGACCACGATTATACTGAATAAAATTCACAGATCATTCACCGAAAAAGCGGAAAAATGTGCTATAAAGGTGGAAAATGCAAAAGAAGGGGGAATACCCATGGCGCAGAAGATCCTGATCGTGGAGGACGAGGCGAATATCGCCCAGCTGCTCCATCTCTATCTGGAAAAAGAGGGCTACGAGACCCAGACCGCCCCCGATGGGGGAAAGGCGGTGGAACTGTTCCGCTCCTTTGTGCCGGATCTGGTATTGCTGGATATCATGCTGCCCGTCATGGATGGCTGGTCGGTACTGAAAAAGATCCGTGCTGAGAGCAAGACCCCTGTGATCATGCTTACGGCCAAGGGGGAGACAGACGACCGGATCACAGGTCTGGAGGAGGGGGCGGATGATTACGTGGTCAAGCCCTTTGAGACCAAGGAGGTCTTAGCCCGGATCCGGGCGGTGCTCCGCCGGACAGCAGGGGAGGAGGAGAGCAGCGGCAGCCGCAGCCGGCTCACCTTTGACAAGCTGGTCATCGATCTGGACGCTTACGAGTTAATGGTGGACGGCAAGCGGATCGACACGCCTCCCAAAGAGCTGGAGCTGCTCCACCACCTGGCCTCTGCCCCCAACCGGGTATTTACCCGGAACCAGCTGCTGGATGAGGTGTGGGGCTTTGACTACTTCGGAGACTCCCGCACCGTGGACGTGCACATCAAGCGTCTGCGGGAAAAGCTGGAGGGGGTCAGTGACCGGTGGAGTCTGAAGACTGTTTGGGGCGTGGGCTATAAATTTGAGGTGACCGGGCAGTGAAAAGCCTTTACCGGCGGCAGTTTGCCATGATGGCGGCGGTGATCCTGATGGCCTTCCTTCTGTTGGGCGGGGCCTTTGCGGGGCTCAGCTACCAGTATATCATTCAGGATAAGCAGGAGGCCATGGAGAGAAACGCCAATTATGTCTCCAGCTTTACCAGCTCTTATCTGTCCGGGGGGATGGGCTCCAGCATCCAGGATGCGGGATATCAGCTCTATGTGGCCTCCCTGGCCAACATCTCCGGCTCCACCGTCATTTTGGCGGAGAACAGCGGAGAGATCGTCTATGCATCCTCGGGGAGCGGAGCGGGCAGCCTTCTCAGCGGTACGGTGCCCGCCGACTGTATGGAGGCCATCAGTACCCAGGGCAGTTATTCCGACCGGAGCAGCCTGGGGGGACTTCTCAGTGACAGGAGCTTTGTCACGGGGATGCCCATCCGTCAGAACTCCTATATTACCGGCCTCACCTACCAGCGTGGGGTAGTGCTGGTGGTCAGCGACACCTCCTCCCTTACCGCCATGTGGCAGGATCTGGCTGCTATTTTTCTGCTGTCGGCGGCGGTGGTGCTGCTGTTTGCCTCGGGCATCAGTTCGGTGACCTCTCTGCGGCAGACAAAGCCCCTGAAAGACATGGCGGAGGCGGTGCGCCGGTTTGGACAGGGGGAATTTGGGGTCCGGGTGGAGGGCTGCGAGGGCCGGAGGGACGAGGTGGGGGAGTTGGCGGAGGCCTTCAACGCCATGGCGGATTCTCTGGCCAAGAGCGAGGCTCAGAGAAGTGAGTTTATCGCCAATGTCTCCCATGAGTTGAAGACTCCCATGACCACCATCGCCGGATTTGCCGACGGGATCCTGGACGGCACCATCCCCCGGGAGAAGGAGTCTGACGCATTAACTACGATCTCCTCGGAGACCAGAAGACTCTCTCGTCTGGTGCGGCGGATGCTGGATATTTCCAGACTCCAATCCAGCGAGAATGTCACCGCCCAGGAGCGATTCGACGTATCGGAGCTTCTTCTGCGGGTGCTGGTGAGTCTGGAAGGAAAGATCACAGACCAGGGGTTGGATGTGGATACCCAGCTTCCTGACGGGCCCGTCATGGTTTGGGGAGAGCCGGACGCCATCACTCAGGTCTGTTACAATCTGCTGGACAACGCCATTAAATTTGCAGCCCCTGAAAGTGTTCTGGGCCTTGGGATCCAGGTAAAGGGGGAGAAGGCCTACATCTCGGTGCGCAACCTGGGGGAGACGATCCCCCCTGAAGAGCTGGGCCAGATCTTTGACCGGTTCCACAAGACTGACCGCTCCCGCAGTGTGGATCGGGAGGGAGTGGGGCTGGGGCTTTACATTGTGAAAACCATTATCAACAACCACCGGGAGACCATTACGGTGACCAGCGAGGATGGGGTGACCGTCTTCACCTTTACCCTCACCATCGCCTGAGGGTCCGTCTGCGGACAGAGAGAAAACAGAGAAAAGGAGGGGGATGGCCGCCCATGCGTAAGGATATATATAACGGGTATGACAATTGGAATCGGGATCCCGGCATGGAGCCGGAGGAATGGATCCCGGGCGAGACCCCGATCCCCTACGGAGAGGTCCCGGGCGAACCGCCCACGGCTCCCCAGGGCCGACGTACCCCTGATTTTTGGAAGGGGAGGAAGGAAAAAGGATCCCGTCGGTCCCGGAAGGTCCGGCCGCGGGAGGAGAATGGCACCGGTGGGTTTTGCCTTATGCTGGCCTTGATCCTGATCCTGGCGGGGGTGGGAGTCTATTTCCAAGGCGGTATCCTGCCGGGGGAGGCCCCTGTGGAGCGGGTTTGGGACCAATTTCCCGGCTGGGACCGTTACTATGATTATATGGAAGAGACCGACTGGGTAGAGGATCTGGAGAAGACCTCCATCCCCTTGGCGCCATTGGACGACGTTACCTTGACGCTGACCCCGGGAGAGGGCGCCGCTCTCACCCCGCAGGAGATCTATACCCAGGTGAGCCCCGCCGTGGTGGGGATCCGGGCCATGGTGGAGGGGGGAATGTACCTGGGCACGGGGGTCGTCATGACCTCCGACGGCTATGTTATCACCAACGCCCACGTGATCTCGGGGGCTGAAAGGGCCAGTGTGGTCTTTTCAGACAACAGCCGGGCGGAGGCCAAACTGGTAGGTTATGACGGGGAGACGGACCTGGCGGTCCTCAAGGTGGAGCGGCAGGACCTGACCCCCGCGGTGTTTGGAGATTCAACCCAGCTCCAGGTGGGGGATCCGGCCTATGCCATTGGCAATCCCCTGGGGGAGGAGCTTCGGGGGACAATGACCAACGGCATTATCTCCGCCATTGACAGAACGGTGGATATGGACGGACAGAGCATGACCTTGATCCAGACCAATGCGGCGCTCAACTCTGGTAACTCCGGAGGAGCCCTGATCAACGCCGCCGGACAGGTGGTGGGTATCACCAACATGAAGATGATGTCCGACTGGGAGACCATTGAAGGGTTGGGGTTTGCCGTTCCAACGGCTCAGGCCAAGGTGGTGGTGGACCAGATCATCTCGCTGGGCTACTATACCGGGCGGCCTGCGCTTGGCATAACGGTGGTGGACCATTATGACGCCGACGGCAATCCTGACGGAGCTGAGGTGCGGAGCGTCAAAAAGCAGTCCAACGGCAGCGGAAAGCTCTTTGCGGGGGATGTGATCATCGGTGCCCAGGGGGTGAGCGTGACCTGCACCGACGATCTGCTGAAGGTGAAGGATTGGCTCATTGTGGGGGAGGAGATCCATCTTCAGGTCCGGAGCGGCGAGGAGATTTTGGAGATATCCTTTGCGCTCATGCGGAGCAGCGATTTGACAGACAGCGCGGACCTCTATACAAAGAGGGGGAGCGAATAGGCAAAAAAGCGGGCGTCCCGGCAGCGGGACGCCCAAATCGCGATACGGGGAGAATGGAATGAACACGGGTATGAGAACCGGAAGATCCGGCTCCTAACCACATGAAATTTATACCATAATTTCCAGAAAATGTCAACCATAAACATTGTCGGATCTTGCCGATGGGCGATTCTGTAAAAGAAGACAAAAAATACAGAAAAAAGGGATGACTTATTGGGCAGAATGTGGTATTATATAGCCAGAGGGGCACCGCCCCTGCAAAGAAGCCCACAAGGCAAAAGGAGTTGACGGCTGTATGAAGTTTACCTTTACCGACAAGAAGGTCACTCTCCCAAAGAAGGTCCATGAGTACGCCGAAAAGAAAGTGGGGAAGCTGGAACGTTATTTTCCTACTGAGGCGGAAGCCTCGGTGGTGTTCAGCGTGGAGAAGGGAAGGAACAACGCTGAGGTGACCGTTCGCTCCGGGGGCACCATCTACCGGGTGAGCGAGAGTACGGCGGATATGTTTGCCACCATTGATGCGGCGGTGGCGGATATTGAGCGGCAGCTGCGCAAGAATAAGGCGAGGCTGGAAAAGCGCCTTCGGAAGGACGCTTTTGTCCGCAGTCCGGAGGAGACCAGCTTTGCTCCCGACGAGCCTGAGGAGGAGTACGCCATTATCCGTACCAAGCGCTTTGCTATGAAGCCTATGTCGGCGGAGGAGGCGGTGCTGCAGATGAATCTGTTGGGCCATACGTTCTTTGCCTTTAAGAATGAGGACGACGGCGGGACCTTTGCGGTGGTCTATAAGCGCGCTGACGGCGGGTTTGGTCTTATTGAGGACGACGGCTGAGAAAATAAAAAACAAAAAACGGGCCGGTGTCCCCGGCTCGTTTTCTTTCTCTTTCCAAATTTATATCACTGTGATATACTACATCTGTCCTGACTGAAAATCAATAAAAAGGGGAATTTGCCCATGAATGAGCCCATCAAGGCCATTGTTCTTGCCGCTGGAAAGGGGACACGTCTTCATACGGAGGGGGTGGATCTGCCCAAGGTGCTCCGGGTGGCCGCCGGACGGCCTTTGCTTGCCCATGTGCTGGAGGAGTTGAGCTTTTTGCAGTCTCAGGATATCCTCCTGGTGGTGGGATATGAGGCGGATAAGGTCACTGCCGCCTTTCCCGGCTACGCCAAGGTGTACCAAAGCCCCCAGCTTGGCACGGGACACGCCGTCCAGTGTGCCGAGGGGGCCTTGAAGGGCTTTGAAGGCCACATCCTCATCTGCTATGGAGATATGCCTTTGCTGCCAAGAAGCGCTTATGAAAAGCTCATCGGGGAGCATATCGCCGGGGGCAACGCCTGCACTCTTATGGCGGGGGTGGCCAATCAGCCTTTGCCTTATGGGCGGATCATCCGGAATGCCGACGGGGACTTTCAGCGCATTGTGGAGGATAAGGACTGTACTCCAGAGGAGAGAGAGGTCAAGGAACTGAACGTGGGGGTATACGTTTTTGAGGCCAGACAGCTCTGGAGAGCGCTTACGACCCTGCGGCCCAATAACGCCCAAGGGGAATACTACCTCACTGACGCCCCTGTATGGCTTGCCGGACAGGGGGAGAAGGTGGGCGTCTCCGCCGCCTGCAGCGCGGAGGAGATGCTGGGGGTCAACACGGTGGAGCAGCTTCAGCAGGTGGAGGACTATATGAAAAAGCGGAGGAATGGAAAATGAACGTATTCATCAGCGCAGACATCGAGGGCACCTGCGGTATCACGACCTGGCCGGAGACAGAGCGGTCCACTCCCCAGGATTATGCGCCTTTTCAAAAACAGATGACCCGGGAGGTCCGGGCCGCCTGCGACGGTGTGCTGGCGGCGGAAAAGACCGCGCAGATCTTCGTCAAGGATGCCCACGACTCGGCCCGGAATCTGGACCCTGCCGCCCTCCCCGAGTGCGTCCGCATCATGCGGGGCTGGACGGGGGACCCGCTGAGCATGATGAGCGGACTGGATACCGAGGAGTTTGGCGCGGTCCTTTTTACCGGTTATCACGCCTGGGCTTCCAGTGCGGGTAACCCCCTGAGCCACACGATGAACCTGCGCAACGAGTATGTCACGCTCAATGGAGTGAAGATGAGTGAGTTTATGATGAACGCCTATACCGCCGGGTATTATGGGGTGCCCGTGGTGTTTCTCTCCGGGGACAAGGCCCTGTGCGAATTTGCCCAGGAGTTTATTCCCGGGATCACCACCGTTGCTCTCAACGAGGGCCGGGGGGGCGCTACCGTCTCCATTCACCCCGATGTGGCGGTGAGGGCCGTAAAGGAGGGGGCCAAAAAGGCAGTGAAGAATGCCAAGAACTGCCTTGTGCCGATGCCGGACTTCTTTGAGATGACGGTGCGGTTCCGGGAGCACAAAATGGCCTATTCCAAGAGCTTTTATCCCGGCGCCGCCCTGGAGGATGAGAAGAATGTGGTCTTTTCCTCCGACGACTGGTTTGAAATGCTCCGCTTCAGCCACTTTGTCATCAGTGATTAAGGAGAAAAAATGAAAAGTGAAGGCCGCCTTGCCGTCCTCATCGACGGCGATAACGCTCCCCGCACCGCCCTCAAGGAGATCATGGAGGAGTGCGTAAAATACGGTACTCCCACCGTAAAGCGGATCTATGGAGACTGGACCATGACCAATATGGATTCCTGGAAGCCGCTGCTGCTGGAAAATGCGCTGATCCCCGTTCAGCAGTACAGCTACACCACGGGGAAAAACTCCACCGACTCGGCTATGATCATCGACGCTATGGATATTCTCTACTCCCAGCGGGTGGATGGGTTTGTGCTGGTGACCAGTGACTCCGACTTTACCCGGTTGGCGCTTCGGCTTCGGGAGGCGGGGATGAAGGTCTATGGCGTGGGGGAGAAAAAGACTCCCGCTCCCTTTATTGCCGCCTGTGATAAGTTCATCTATGTGGAGGTCATTCGGGGCAAGGAGGACAAGTCGGAGGAGAGGGAGAAAGAGTCCCAGGTCACCGGCACGGCCAAGCGGAAAGCCATTCCTCAAAAGGTGGTGCGGCTTATCGCCTCCACCATCCAGGATGTATCTGACGAAGACGGATGGGCCTTTATGGGGGAATTGGGCAATACCCTTCCCCGGAAGCAGCCTGACTTTGATCCTCGGAACTATGGGTTTGAGAAGCTGACTACCATGGTCAAGTCCATTGACCGCTTTGAGATCGATGCCCGCCCCACCAGCGCGCCCAACGTGAAGCATATCTATGTGCGGGACAAGAAGGCCCGGGGGATCGGGTAAACAGATCTGGTTTAAGAACGCCGTTGGAAGAGAATTCCTCCAACGGCGTTTTTGCACGCCGTATTTCCTGACACTTCCATTGACACTGCTGGAGGAAAAAGATAAAATAAAAAAGAATCTGTCGAATTTTCTCCAAGGAGCCGGAACCCATGAAAAAAATCCTCTCTCTATTCTGTGCCCTGGCCTTGATGACGGGGCTTGCCGTACCCGGAAAAGCGATCCAGCCGGAAAAGATCCCCTTGCGGTTTCATGATGAGACCACCCTTCAGTATGGGCCGGAGACGGCGGCGGAGGTGGTACATGTGTACTTTAATGGCGCGCCCATGGATCTGGATGTGCCGGCCGTCAGCCAGACCTTGGATGGGATCGACGGGCGCACGATGGTGCCGGTACGCCCGATTGCCGAGGCTCTGGGGGCCACAGTGGACTGGGACGGAGAGAACCGCCAGGTGAAGATCGCCGCCGGGGCGGACCGGATGGTGCTTACCCTGGGACAGCCTACGGCGCAGGTGAACGGTCAAAGCGTGGATCTCCCTGGGCGGGTGCCCGCCGTGGTGGCCCGCTTTGGGGAGACCGAGCGGACCCTGGTGCCCCTTCGGTTTGTCTCGGAACAGCTCCATGCGCAGGTGGACTGGGATAATGACGCCTTCGCCGCGCTGGTCACCGCCGAGATAGAACCGCCTGACCCAGACGCGCCTCCCCGGGGACGGCTGACCCGGCTGGCCGCCGACGACAATGCCCAGACCATTACCCTTTACTTAAATTCCGCCCCCCAATACCGGGTGACCGATTTGGGCGACCGGGTGGCGATCGACCTTTTGGGGGTGGTCATCGGCAGCGGGACGGATGGATCCATGCGGCCGGAAAACCCGGTGGTAAGCCAGGTTCGGTACGCTCAGCACGGCGCTGACATTGACCCCCGGGAGAACTATGTGACGAGAGTGGTGCTGGATCTGGCCCGAAACTGTACGTATGGGGAGAATGTGACCGTTACAGGGGATGCCGATCTTCAGGCGGTAGTCATCTCGGTAACGCCGCCGGAAACGGGCGCAGAGCTTCCCGCCCTTCCGGATAAGTGGGACCCCACCGCTTTCACTGTGGTGCTGGACGCAGGCCACGGAGGCTCCGCCTCGGGAGCGTTATATGAGGAAAAGATGGAGAAGGATATTACCCTTCCTGTGACCCTCCGGGCGGCGGAATTGCTGCGGGAAAAGGGTTATAATGTGGTCCTCACCCGGAATGAAGATACGTATATGGATCTCTATGACCGCTGCGATGTGGCAAACAATGTGGGGGCGGATATATTTGTCTCCATTCACGCAAACGCCAGCTCTACCAACCTGTCCTTCCAGGGGATATTTACATACTCCTACCCGAACAGCACACGGGGAGAGGCCTTGGCGGGTCATATCCAGAAAGCGGTGGTGGCGGAGACGGGAGGGATCGACCGGGGCCTGCTCACCAATGACTATGTGGTCCTTCGGGAGACCACCATGCCTGCGGCCTTGCTGGAGATGGGATTCATGTCCTGCCATGAAGAGCTTGTCAAACTGATTCAGCCGGAATACCAGGAGAGGGTATCCCAGGGGGTGGCCAAGGGAGTGGAGAGCTATCTTGCCACTCTGCCAAAAAAGGAGAAGACTGCCGGAGGAGGGGGAGGGATCCTTCTGCCTAAGGCCAATAGAGAAGAGCCTCCGGCCGGATAAGGGCCGGAGGCTCTTCTCTATAGTGGCGGCTTACAGAGGGTGAAAGAAAGGCTCCATTTTCTCATAGGTGCAAAATTCACGAAAACCCATTTTCCGCAGCAGTTGCCGGCCTTCAGAGATATAGCTGCCCAAGTGTTCGGGGGCGTGGCTGTCGCTGCCGATGGTAAGGATACGGCCGCCCAGGTCGCGGTACAACTCCAGGATGGCTTTGGCCGGAGTCGAGTCCGTCAGGCCGTAGCGGTGGTATGAGGTGTTCAGCTCGATCCCTTTTCCGTCGGCAATGACCTGCCGGAAGATATCGGTCAGGATAGACTTGACGGCCTGGAAGGGGTAGGGGCCGGCCTCGTCATAGCGGGCGATCAGGTCCACATGGGCCAAGACGCTGTAGTCATGGTACTGCCGCACCAGCTGCAGGATCTGTTCATAGTAGAGTTCATTGTACTCTTTCTGACTGCGGCCCCTTTGAAAATCCTGAGTCCAGAACTCTTTGTCCCCCACCTGATGGACGGAGAGGAGGATGAAGTCGAAGGGGTACCGGCGAAACAGGGTCTTGAACTGGGGAATGGTATGGACCTGCATTCCAAATTCCAGACCCATTTTGATTCGGATCCGATCTCCGTATAGCCGGCGGGCCTTTTCGATCTCCTCCACATACCGGGGGTAATCTACGTTGGCCAGCGGCTGGCCGCGGCGGTATAAAAACTCCTGCCCGCAGTCCCAGTCCTGCTTTACTCCGTAATCCACATGGTCGGTCAGGCAGATCTCCTCCAGCCCCATCCGGACTGCATCCTGCACTACCTGCAGCAGGGGATAACTGGAATCATCGCTGAACGCGGTGTGTACATGATAGTCGGCAAACATGGAATGTTCCTCCTTAAAGCCGCCGTTTTTGCAGAGCGGTGGCAATGGCAAAATATCCTGCCAGATAGAGGGTGATGGAGGCGCCGGCGGAAGTTCCGATATAATAGGAGGTCATCAGTCCCGCCACGCCGCAGATCACCGCTCCCAGCACGGAGAAAAGATGATATTGCCGTACATTCCGGGCAATCCCCCTGGCTGCGGCAGCGGGGAGGACCAGCAGAGAGTTGATGACCAGAAGGCCGACCCAGGACATGGACAGGGTGACTACCACGGCGATGGCGGTGTTGAGGACCGCCTCCTGCCAGAAGACCCGGATCCCCCGGCTGTCCGCCAAAGCAGGGTGGAGGGAGGAGAGCAGCAGGGTATTGTAGGCGCAGGTCCACAGCACCAGGATGACCGCCAGAATACCGGCCAGAAGGGCGGCCTTTCCAGGTTCCACACTGAGGATGTCGCCAATGAGAAGGGCGTTGAATTTGGTGAAGGAGCCGCCGTCCAGAGTGGCGATGAAGATACCCAAAGCCACCGCCGTAGAGGAGAAGACCCCGATGACCGTGTCGCTGGCCAGAGCCGAACGGCGGCGGACGTAGGTGAAGAGCAGGGAAAACACCAGGGAGAAACCTACGGCGGCCCACATGGGTTCCGCAAGGCCGCAGAGTGCCCCGATAGCGATCCCGGTAAAGGCGGAGTGGCCCAGGGCGTCGGAGAAGAAGGACATTCGGCTTTGGACCACCATGGTGGAGAGGAGTCCGAAGAGGGGGGAGATGATGAGGATGGCCAGGAGGGCGTTTTTCATGAAAAACAGCTGCCCCGGCTGGGCCCACTCAAAGGGCAGCAGGTCCACCAGCGCGTACCAAAAGGACATTCACTCCACCCCCTTTCCCATGCGGAGGTGGAACACGTTTTGAAATTCGGGACTGGAGAGGACCTGATCGGGGGAGCCCATCTTCAAAACCGTGTTTTGGAGCAGGATCACCTTGTCGGCATACTGTTCCAGGGTGGCGAAGTCGTGGGTAGAGAGGAGGATGGACAGGTCGTAGGTCCTCCGCAGCTCGTCCAGCATATCGAGAAGCTGTTTTTCCCCCTCCACGTCTACCCCGGACAGGGGCTCGTCCAGAATAAGGATGTGGGGCAGGGGTTCCAGGGCCAGGGCCATGAGGACCCGCTGGAGCTCGCCCCCGGAGAGGGTCCCCACCCGCTTGTCCAGAAGCCCTTCGGCGTGGGTGCGGGTCAGGTAGGCGGCAACCTGCTCCCGCAGCTTTTTGGGGATGGGGAGGAATACAGGCCAGTCGGCGATGGCGGCGGCGAAGAAGTCCAGCACGCTCACCGGGTCTCCCCGGTCGAAGGCGGGGGACTGGGGGACGTAGCCGATGACGGGCCGCCGCTTCTCCCCGTCGGAGCGGCGGAACTGGATGGAGCCGGAGTGGGGAAGCTGGCCCAGAATGGTCTTGAAGAGGGTGGACTTCCCCGCCCCGTTGGGACCGATGAGAGCCACGATCTCCCCGCAGTGGAGGTGGAAGGAGATGCCATGGAGCAACTCATCGGCGCCCACGGTGACCCCCACGTCCTTCAATTCCAGGCAGCAAAGGCCCTCGCAGCCGTGGCCGGTGCAGTTTTTATGGATGTGAATGGTCATCGGAGCGCCTCCCCAACGGTTTCTATGTTGGCATACAGAGCGTTGAGATAGGCGGAAAAGCCTGTCTCGTCGCCGGACATGAGCATGTCCAGTTCATAGATCTCACAGCCTGTCTCCCGGGCGATGACCTCCGCCGTGGCCCGGGAGCCGTTTTTCTCCACAAAGATGGCGGGGAGGTGGTATTCCTCAATGAGTGCCACGACCTCCCTGATCTCGGCGGCGGAGGCGGTGGAGCCTTCCTCCTCCTCCACGGCCTTGAGAAGGGTCAGGCCGCAGGAGTTGGCAAAGTATTGGAACCCGTCGTGAAAGGTGATGAGATAGGGGCAGGACAACTCCCCCAACAGGCTCTTTGGGTCCGCCGGCTGGTATTCCACATGGGAGGCGATGGACCCGGTATACTCCTCCAGAGCCGAACATAGGCCGTTCCTGACCGTGAGGCCCCACAGGGGGTCCATCCAGTAGTGGGGGTCATACTCCTCCTCATGGTCATGCCCATCGTGCCCGGCGTGCTCCGGAGCGGGCAGCAGGTCCACGTATTCCGAGCAGTCGATGACCGCCGCCTGAGACTGGCTGAGGGCGTCGGTCATAAAGTCCTCCAGTCCCACCCCGCTCATGACGATGACGTCGGCCCTCTCAATGGCCTTCATGTCGTTGACGGTGAGGGTGTAGTCGTGGAGGCAGGAGGTCTGGGAGTTTACCAGCAGCTCCACCTGGACCTCTGACTCCTGAAACCCTGAGGTGAGGTCGGTGGTCAGGAGGTACATGGGGTAGGTGGTGCAAAGGATATGGAGTTTGTCCTCCTCCGGCTTTTGGGCGCAGCCGGAGAGCAGAAGAACCGCCAGCAGGGCGGGGAAAAGCCGTTTTTTCATGGGACCGCCTCCTTTGGGTCAACATGGGAAATTATTATACTCTCTTTTTCCCCATTTGTAAAACAAAAGCGGCGTTACCCGTAGGGCAACGCCGCTTTTTGACTGCCTCAGCCCAGCAGGGCGGGAAGATTGAAGGTGACGATCACCACCGACCCCAGCAGAGACAGGGTGACAGCCAGCTTCAGAAAGGCCAGCAGGGCGGGAGCGGCCACTTGGCTAAGCGGGATCAAGGCCCGCTCCGCCGTCAAAGTGGCCCGATGACAGTCGGACCCTCGTCCGCCCTTTCGCCCGCTCTCCACATACCGGCGGGCTCCGCCCAAGATCCCTCCAGAGAGAGTGAAGAAAGGGACCAATGTCAGACTGAGAAGCAGAATGCATCCCAAAAAGCCCATCAGGCCCTGAGGTCCCAGCAGAACTCCGGCGGCTATGGGAGACAGGAGAGCCAGAAGAATAGGGGGGAGAATGCCCAACATAGCCCGAAGGGAACACTTGGTCACGCAGGCGGCATAATCCGGATCCTCAGTCCCGTCGATCAGCCCCTCGTTGTCCTGAAACTGATGACGGGCCTGAAGGAGCACCGCCTTTGCGGTCCCGCGGACTGCCAGCAGGAGCAGACCCAGAAACAGGACCACCGCCGTTCCACCCAGCAGAATGCCCACAAGGAGAAGGGGCTCCATATGAGTCAGTTCCAGACCGGGTTGAATGGAAGAAAAGGTTTCGGCCAGACAGAGAAAAAGAGACAGCCCTGTAAAGGCGGCGGCCCCGGCGGCAAGACACTTTCCTCCGTTGGCGGCGGAGGCTCCGATGGCGGCCAGAATGTCCGCTCTGCGGCGGGAGGCCTCCTCCGCGTCGATGAGGGAGGCGGCGTGGGCGCCACAGTCCCCAATGGGGCCGCAGAGACTGGCGGCCTGGGATACTCCGGAGACCGAGAGCATCCCCACCCCGGCCAAGGCGATCCCGTAGATCCCCTTACTGAAGTTGCCAGCGCCTCCGGCAGTCCAGAAGGAGAAAGCTAATGCAGCGGCAGTCAGCAGGATGGGAAGGACGGAGGCTGAGAGTCCCGCTCCCAGTCCGCCGGTGACAGCGGCCACGGTCCCCGTATCGGCAGCGTTGACCAGAGACCGGGCGGGCTTGTAGGTATCGGTGGTAAAGTATTCCCCGGTGAGGGAAGTGAGAAGGCCCGCCCCCAATCCGGCGAAAACTGGCAGGCAAAAGACCCAGCTTCCCGTCAAAAAGTAGGTAATGGGAAGGCAGGCGGCGGCGGTGAGCAGGGCGGGGACCAATGCGGCGATCCGAAGACACCAAGGCAGAGAATATCGGTCCCCCCGTTCCCGGGGGCGAACGGTGAGAAATCCGATGAGGGAGGAAAGGACTCCCGCCGCAGCAATGGCCAGGGGAAGAAGCATGGCGTTCCAGGCCATGTCGTCGGAGGCAAAGGCGGACGCACCCAGGAAGAGAGCTGAAAAAAGCATGTTTTCATAGGAGCAGGACAGGCCGGCGGACATCCCGGCGGAGATCCCCACCCCATGGCCGACCCGGTCCGCAATAGCGGCGGGGTTCTTGGGATCGTCGGGGGGAAGTCCCATCTCCCGGTCCACAGTCTCGACAGCCATTCCGGCGCCGCGGGCAAAGAGGTTCCCCATATGAAACAGTGCAGAGACAAGGGCGCTGCCCAGACCGAAAAAGAGAAGGGTCTGTGCGATCTCCTCCGGCCCGTAGCCCATCTGATACTTGAGAAGGAAGAACCAGCCGGTCAGATGGATAAGACTCAGCCCTATTGCCAGAAAGCTCGCCACGGAACCTGCGCTGAGGGCGGCGTCAACCCCGCGGTCCAGCCGTTTTCCGGCGGCTTCGGCCGCCCGCGGTCCTGCGGCGGCGGTGAGTTTGGCTCCGGAGGCTCCCGTCAGAAGAGCGCATATCCCTCCGGACAGGAGTGCCGGGGGGACAAGCTGCCCCAGATGATGGAAATAGGCAAGGCCCTCCAGCAGGCCGAAAACCAGGGCCAGCCCCAATAACGACAGGAGAAACTGCCACTTCAGGTAAGCGTTGGTCCCCTTTCGAAGGGCCGCCGCCAGTCCTTGGGCGGGCTCATCCCCTACCGGGAGAGGGAGAAGCCGTCCCAACTGGATGAAGGCGAACAAAAGGGAGATCCCTCCACCCACGAAACCGATCCAAAACAAATCCTCGATCCGCAACTTGCCCAGCTCCTTTGCCGCCTCCAAGAAAAACGGCGGAAATGTGTATATGCCCAATTTTACCAATATCCGACCGCTTTTTCAAGCGTCAGTTTTAGAAAACTCAAATATGTGGGGCTGGGAGGGAATTTTCTCTTTCCTCTTTGTTCCAAATGTTGTATAATAAGTTTAGACCCCCACATTTTTAAAAGAAGAGGTGACCGTTATGCAGGAGCATGAACTTCAATTCCATATCAAATGCAAAGAGGGGGATGTGGGACGGTATTGCATCCTGCCCGGAGATCCGGGCAGGGTGGAGAAGATCGCCGCCTATCTGGACGATCCCTGCAAGATCCAGCAAAACCGGGAGTATGTGGTCTATACCGGGACCCTTTTGGGGGAGAAAGTCAGCGTCTGCTCCACAGGCATCGGCGGTCCCTCTGCCGCCATTGCCATAGAGGAGTTGGCGGCCATCGGGGCGGATACCTTCGTCCGGGTGGGGACCTGCGGGGGCATCAACTTGAAGGTCCAGTCCGACGACGTGGTCATCGCCACCGGCGCGGTCCGCCACGAGGGGACCAGCCGGGAGTACGCCCCCATCGAGTTCCCCGCCGTCAGCG
>CATKDV010000140.1:0-2344 GCA_949746985.1 uncultured Eubacteriales bacterium
GCCGGAGTTGTCGTTCAGGTTGCCGAAGACCATGGGCATGACGTTGACGGCGGTGCCCCAGGAGTAGGGGATGTCGTTGTCCCGGCGGTACACGTTGGCCCGGGGATTGTCCCAGGAGCGGAACACGGCCCGGATAGCCTCATAGAGCTGGACCTTGGGGGCGGAGGGGAAGTCCTGGCCCAGCTGCTTTTTATACTCAGCCTTAAACTCGGCGGCCAGCTCCTTCAGGTCGGCGGCGGTCAGGTCGATGTCCAGCTGCACGCCCCGGCGCTCCTTCATCTCGTCGATGAGCTTTTCAAAATACTTTTTGCCCACCTCCATGACCACGTCAGAGAACATCTGGATAAAGCGGCGGTAAGAGTCGTAGACGAACCGCTCGAACTTGGGGTCGGGGTTGCCGGCGATCATGGCGGCAACCACCTCGTCATTGAGGCCCAGGTTCAAAATGGTGTCCATCATGCCGGGCATGGAGGCCCGGGCGCCGGAGCGGACGGAGACCAGCAGGGGGTTCTTCAGGTCCCCGAACTTCTTGCCGTTGAGCTCCTCCATCTTGGCCACGTTCTCCCAGATCTCGGCCATGATCTCGTCGTTGATCTTCTGTCCATCCTCGTAATATTGGGTGCAGGCCTCGGTGGTGATGGTGAAGCCCTGAGGCACCGGCATACCGATGTTGGTCATCTCGGCCAGGTTGGCGCCCTTACCGCCCAGAAGCTCCCGCATGTCGCGGTTGCCCTCGGCAAATGTGTAGACATACTTCTTTGACATAGAATGTCCTCCTTTGTTCCGCTCTGATGTGATTTTTGGGGTTTCCATATTCAGCTTTGCAGATATATTGATTATAAGCATATCCTTCGGGAAAAGCAAGAAATCTTTTCCGCTTTTTACATTTTTTCCGCTTGAAAAGGCTCCAGCCAATTTTGGGCGGAACGGGACATCTCCAGGGAGAAATCGGCGTGGTATTTTCTTTGGCAGAAGGCTTTGATCCACTCCTCAAAGCTCTGCATCCCCGTACGCCCCTGAAACATGGCGCGCAGCTCCTCCCCGGTGAGGGAGCGGTAGCGGTTTTCCCTGACCATGAACCGCCTCTCAAACCGCTCCGGTTTGGGCCGCTCCCGCTGCTGTCGGGTGGGCCGGCCAATGACCAGCAGCGCGGCAGGAAACACATATTCAGGCAAAGCCAAAAGCTCCTTCACCCGCTCCCTGTTCTCTAAAATATCCCCAATATAGCAGCTTCCCAAACCCAGGGCCTGGGCCGCCGTCACCACATTCTGGGCGGCAATGAGGGCGTCCGCCATGGCCAGAAGGGCGTCCCCCAGCCCCGGATCCCGGGGCGTCAGCCCCGCCTCCCGGTACGCGTCCAGCCACCTCTGGCAGTCGGCGCAGAAAATGAGGACCACCGGAGCCTGGGCGATAAAACCCTGGTGGTCGCAAAGCTCCGCCAAGGTCTCCTTCTCCGCCTGATGGGTGATATCCAGAATGGTATAGAGATGCTGGCACCCGGCGGAGGGAGCCTGGAAGGCGCACTCCAGCAGCAGCTCCTTCTCCTCCCTCGTCACCGGTTCCTCTGTAAAAATCCGGACCGATCGCCGGTCAAACAGGCTTTGGATCGTGGGGTCCATAGACATTCCTCCTTTTGGTCTTTATTCCCTCCTCCCCATCTTGCCACGTTTTTCCGTCTTTTACAAGTCCCCCTCTTTCAAGAGAAAGTCCCAGCCCCCGCTTTAGCAGCAAGGGCCGGGACTTTTTTCAGGTCGGCTTCCCTGACGGGGTATGCGCTTTCCGGCAGAGTCCGGAACCTGAAAGGGTCCATATTTTTTACCGGTTCTGCGCTCAGTTGCCCTTGGCGCTCTCCCAGATCACAAAGGGCACTTCCTTGCCATAGCTCTCGGCAATGGCAATGCCGGCAAGCCGGCCGCTGGTGATGGACCAGCCCTGGGTCAGCGCGTTGGTGTGCTCCGTCTGGTAGTAGGAGTTGCCCCAGAAGTTGCTGGCGTCCTGGCCCACGGCGTACAGGCCGTCGATGACGGTCTTATCGTCAGTAAGGACCTGGCACTTGGCGTTGACGGGGATGGCGCCCAGGGTGGTGTCGATAGCGGGAATGATCCGTACGCAGTAGAAGGGTCCCACGCTCTCGTCCAGGGGATAGAGCATCTCAGGACGCTTGCCGAACTCCTCGTCCACACCGCTCTCGATGGCCTTCAGATACTTCTCAATGGCGGCGTTATATACCTCCATGTTGAACACGCCCACCTTCTTGCCCAGCTCCGTCAGGGTATCGGCCTTCCAACCCTGGCCGGCGTCAATGGCATTCTGCATCTCGGTCTTGATGGTGGTGAAGGGCACA
>CATKDV010000141.1:0-16480 GCA_949746985.1 uncultured Eubacteriales bacterium
CCGCTCTCCGCCCCCTGGGATGCCAGGCGTTTACACTCGTTGTTGGTGGAGTCGGTCACGTCCAGACACACCACCCGGTTCCCCACGCCCTGCCCGGGCCGGGTCAGGGCGCCGGGGGAGAGCACATCGGGGGAGGCCACCAGCCGGTACCCCAGCCCGGGCCGGGATTCGATGACATACCCCTCCCCCCGCAGGGATTCCATGGCCTTCCAGACGGCGGCCCGGCTCACATGGAGCTCCCGGCTCATAGCCTCCCCCGAGAGGGGAGCAGGGGCGGAGGAGAGAAGGCGCAAAACATCGTCCTTCAGCATGGAGAGCACATCCTTTCATCATTCATTTCCTACACTTTACCTCCACGGGAAAAACTTGTCAACAAAAATCAAAATTCAGTTTACAATGTGAGAAAAATATGCTATCCTTCCTGTAAACCAAAAATGAAAAGAGGTTTACAACTGTGAAAACAAACACCAAAAAGCTGGTCCAGGCAGCCCTGCTGGCCGCCCTGACGGCGGTGGGAGCCTTCCTCAGGTTCCCCCTTGGAGCCCTGTCCTTCACCATGCAGGACATGTTTACCGTCATGGCGGGGGTCCTTCTGGGCTGGAAATGGGGGATGGCCTCCCAGGCGGCCTACGTGGCTCTGGGCCTCATCGGCCTTCCCATCTTCACCCAGGGCGGTGGCCTGGGCTACGTGTTCCAGCCCAGCTTCGGCTTCCTGCTGGGCCTGATCCCCGCCGCCGCCCTCACCGGGGCTCTGGCGGGGGAGAAGGGGGACCCCCGGCGGGTGGTCCCGGCCTGTATCGCGGGACTGGCAGTGATGTACCTCATCGGCGTTCCCTACATGGGCATGATCCTGAACGTTTACATGGGAAAGGGCCTTAGTGTCTGGACCATTGTCAAGACCGGCCTTCTGGTCTATCTTCCCGGCGATGCTTTGAAGGTGGCGGTGGTGACCGGGGTGGCCCCCGCCCTCTGCCGGAGCCTGAAGCGGATGGAAGCATAAGGTCGGCCCTTGTCCCATATAGTGTGGTATCAACGTAGAAAGGCGGGGATACCATGCCCTATGAGGAAATAAGGCCCGCAGGGGGCCATCATCTGATCCTGGAGGACCGGGAGCGCCTGACCGTCTCCGGAGTGGAGGAGGTGGAGAGCTTTGACGAGAACACCATCGTCATGGACACCGCCCAGGGGGTGCTCATCGTCCGGGGGGAGGGCCTCCACATTGAGAAGCTGAGTTTGGACGGGGGAGACCTGAAGGTGGAAGGGATGGTGGAATCCCTTGCCTACGAAGAGCCCCGCCGGGGCCGGGGCGGCTTTTTCTCCCGCCTGCTGGGGTGAGCTATGGAGGTTTCCGTGACCGGTCAGGCCCTCAGCTTTCTGGGGGCCGCGGCCCTGGGGGGCGCTCTGGGGCTTGTGTATGACCTGTTTCGCCTTCTCCGGGGCCGGCTGGGATGGAGACTGCTGGGGATGGCGCTGGATCTTTTGTATTGGCCTTTGGCAGTGGCAGCCCTTTTTGTCTATTCGGTGGCGGCGGGGGATGGAGAGGTGCGCTTCTACCTCATGGCGGGGGTGGCCCTTGGCGGAGTTCTCTACTTCCTGTTTTTGAGCTGGCTGGCCCTGCTGATAGGGGGGTGGGCCGCAGACCTGGCGGGATTTTTATGGTCTGCGCTGCTAAGACCGGTCCGCTGGTTCCAAAAGACGCTGAAAAAAATTTGGAAAAAAACAAAAAAATTCTTCCATTATCGGTTGAAATGGTATAGAATAAGAAATACGATAGGACAAATGGACCGGATGGCCCGGGCGAAAGGAGGCGGCGCAGGTGCAGATCAAAAAGGCAGGGTTTCTCACCAAGATCGTGGTCCTCACCCTGCTCGTCGCCTCCGCCGTCAGTCTTCTAAGGCTTCAGGGCCAGATCAGCGAGGCCCGGGAGGAGCAGGCTGAGATGGAACGGAAGGTGGCACAGCAGAGCCAGGTCAACGCCGATCTGCGGGACGCCATCGACCACAGCAGCGACCCCGACCGGCAGGAGGCCATCGCCAGAAGTGAGCTGAACCTGGCGGCGCCGGGGGAGAAGGTCATTATTTTCACCGATTGACGGCTCTATGTGTGTGGGGCCGAGAGAGAGGAAAATTTTTCAGGGGAGGACAATTCGGGTCATATGGAGTTTGGGGTAGGTTCTATTCTGGAGGGAAAGGTCACCGGGATCACCAAGTTTGGGGCCTTTGTCTCGCTGCCGGAAGGCAAGTCCGGGTTGGTACATATCTCGGAGATCGCGTACACCTATGTCAATGACGTGAAGGATCATTTGCAGGAGGGCCAGGAGGTGAAGGTCAAGGTCATCGGGATCGATGACAGCGGCCGCATCAATCTCTCCATCAAAAAGGCCCAGGACCCGCCCCCCCGTCCTGAGGGGAGCCGTCCGCCCCGGCCGGTGGGCTTCACCGGGCCGAAAAAGGCTGCCGAGCCTGTCACCTTTGAGGATAAGCTCAAGCAGTTCATGGCGTCCTCTGACAGTAAGCTCTCTGAGCTTCATATGAACGAGAAGAAGGGCAGCCGCAGGGGCGGCAGAAAGTAAGAATGGAGAAACGGCGTGGGGAGGACCCGCGCCGTTTCTTTTTTCCATCCCTTGACAAGCCCTGCCAATCGTGGTATATTTTCCTTCACAATCAATGAGGGAGTAGCAAGCGGGCTTTCGTCAAAACCCGTAGCAAGTCAACAATCTCGGTCCCGCGGGACCTGGCTTGCTTTGAATTGCGAGACTCATGTAGGACCGGAAGGCCATACATGAGCGCCCTTTGGGGAAGGATATGCTCAGGCTGGCCTTTGGGTCAAGCCTGAGTTTTTTTGTGGAAAGAGGAGAGAAAACATGTTGATCCCTGTACTGCTGTTTGCACTGGGTCTGGTCCTGCTCATCAAGGGGGGAGACTGGTTTGTGGACGGGGCCACCGGCATCGCCCAACGCTTTGGGGTCCCCGAGCTGCTCATCGGCGCCACCGTGGTGTCCATCGGTACCACCCTGCCCGAGGTGATGGTCTCCGCCACCTCCGCCCTGGGCGGCCACGGAGAGATGGCCTATGGCAACGCCATAGGCTCCATCATCTGCAATACCGCCCTTATCGCCGCCATTACGGTGGCTGTCCGGCCCGGCAAGGTGGAGAGAAAAAGCTTTTTGGCCCCGGTGGCGTTCTTTTTCATCGCGGCGTCCTTTTACCTCTATGTGGCCTATTCCTCCGGGGAATTTACCCGCCTGGTGGGGCTGGAGCTGCTGGGGATCTTCCTTGTCTACATGGTGGTCCTGGTCCGGCAGGCCCTTCGGGCGCCTAAAGTGTTTGAGAAGGAGGCCGGCCCCGCCGGCCCCCTCTGGACAGACCTGCTAAGACTGGCGGGAGGCGCGGTCCTCATCGCCTTCGGAGCCGACCTTCTGGTGGAGAACGGCACTCTCATCGCCCAGGCTCTGGGGGTCCCCGAGTCGGTCATCGCCCTTACCTTTGTGGCGTTGGGAACGAGCCTTCCCGAACTGGTCACCGCCATCACCTCCCTGGCGAAGGGTCACGGGGCCCTGTCTCTGGGCAATATTATCGGAGCCAACCTCTTCAACCTGGTGCTGGTCAGTGGGCTGTCTGTAACGCTGGCGCCCTTCTCCATCCCCGCGGAAAAAACCATTGCGGGCCATAACGCCTCCCTGGTGGTGGATATGCCCCTGATGGTGTTCGTTATGGCTTTCCTGACCCTCCCGGCCCTGGTAAGGGGGAAGCTCTCCCGCTGGCAGGGCGTTGCCCTGCTGGTCATCTACGCTGGGTTCTGTGTGTTTCAGTTTTTCCTGTGATCTTTGCAATGTGCCTACATGGAGCAGTATCTCAACGGCGATGGAACAGAAAAGCTCTGTGGTGCCTATGATGTGCCCAGGGAGGAGCCGCGGCCCTGTCGGGTGGCCTTTTTCATCTATAAGACAGGGGCTGGATGCCTTCATACACCCTACGGGGATTTCAAATTGGGAAGCGGGGACGAGATGCCCTTACGACTAAAAAGCATCATTGAATTTGAGTAGAAAAAGGGCCGGGAGAGAAACTCCCGGCCTTTTTCCGATCACCTGCACATAAAAAACTCCCGCAGCAGGTCCTGGAAGATGCCAAAGGTGGTCAGCCTTTCCACCTGCTGGGCGGATACAATGTCGATGGTCTCCCGTACCTGCCCGTCGATGGTCACCGTCATCTCCCCCAACTTTTGCCCCACCGCCACCGGAGCTTCCACATCTGTACTGAGATCGATGGAGGTCTCCACGCCGTTGACCTGGGCCTTCTCCACCAGGATCCGTCCGCCCTGGGCCAGCACAGGCTGGACATACTCCTGTTCCCCCAGCAGCACTGCCACCGGCGGCAGGGCCTGGGCGGGCTTCACGTCCAGTACGGTGTAGTTGGCAAAGCCGAAGTCCAGCATACTCTTGGCGGTGGCGGTGCGGGTGTCCCCGGTGGTGGATTTCAGGATCACGGCGATCAGCTCCATCCCGTCCCGCTCGGCGGTGGCCGAGATGCAGAAGCCCGCGGCGTCGGTGGAGCCGGTCTTCAGTCCTGTGGCCCCGTCATAGAACCGGATGAGCTTGTTGGTGTTGGCAAGCTGGAAGGCCCCGTCCCGGAGGGAGTCCATCCAGATGGTGGTGTACTCCCGGATGGAGGGGTGGTTCAAAATCAGCTCCCGGCTCATCAGGGCGATGTCGTGGGCCGAGGTGAGATGCCCGGGAGCGGGCAGGCCTGTGCAGTTCATAAAAGTGGTGTCTTCCATGCCCAGCTCGTGGGCGCGCTGGTTCATCCGCTCCACAAAGGCGCTCTCACTGCCCGCCAGGTGCTCGGCCAGGGCCACGCTGGCGTCGTTGCCTGAGGCGACCACCACGGCCTTCAGAAGGTCGTGGACGCTCATGGTTTCCCCCTCCTTCAGATAGACCTGGCTTCCCCCCATGGAGGCGGCCCGGGTGGAGACCTGGACCGTATCCTCCTTGGCAAGAAGCCCTCCGTCAATGGCCTCCATCACCAAAAGGAGGGTCATGACCTTGGTGACGCTGGCGGGCTCCAGCCTGTCGTGGGAGTTGTGCTCATAAAGGACCTCTCCCGTCTCCTTCTCCATCAGCAGGGCGGCCTTGGCGTCGATATCCGGACTCCCGGTGACGGTGGCCCGGGCAGGTAAAATACAAAGACTGGCGGCCAGCAAAGCCGAAAAAAACCGTTTCATGGCAGTTCCTCCGTTTTTGAAAATCTGCCTTTAAGATGTGGAGTTTTCGGCGGAGTATTCCCGGCGGAAAAAGGGGCCGCAGGTAAATTTTTCTTGCATAATGGAAATAAAAGTGGTATGGTAGGGGACAAGCGACGCTTTAAATCGGTAAAGTTGCCGTCCGCTCCTTGTGTGTGGGGCTAAAATTCAAAGAGAACGGAGAGATATCTATGAACGCGCTTCGAAAGATCACGAAATTAGTCAGCCAGTGGATGGCGGTGATCGTCATTGTGGTGGCGGCCGCTGCTCTCTTTGCTCCCCAGGTGGTGGGGGCGGTGCTGAAGACCAAGTATGTCAACACCCTTCTGGGCATCGTTATGTTCGGCATGGGTCTGACCCTGAAGCCTGCCGACTTCAAGGTGGTATTCAGCCGTCCCAAGGATGTGGTCATCGGCTGCATTGCCCAGTTCACCATCATGCCCCTGCTGGCATTCCTGCTGTGTAAGGTGTTCCAGCTGCCCGTAGAACTGGCGGTGGGGGTCATCCTGGTGGGGACCTGCCCCGGCGGAACCTCCTCCAACGTAATGACCTACATGAGCAAGGGGGACGTGGCTTTGTCGGTGGGGATGACCGGCGTGTCCACCCTGCTGGCTCCCTTCCTGACGCCCGCTCTGACCCTTCTCTACGCAGGGCAGAGCGTGGATGTGAACGTGATGAATATGTTTATGTCCATCGTAAAGGTGGTCATCGTGCCCATCGCCCTGGGCTTCCTCATCAACCGGTTCCTGCCCAAGGTGGCCGAGACCATCACCGACATCCTGCCCCTCATTTCCACCATGGCCATCGTGGCTATCGTGGGGGCGGTGGTGGCCGCCAATGCCGCCAAGCTCATGGAGTGCGGCGTGCTCATTATTCTGGTGGTGGTGTTCCACAACCTGCTGGGCTACACGGTTGGCTATGGCGTGGGCAAGCTCCTGAAGCTGGACGTGACCAAGTGCCGGGCCATCTCCATCGAGGTGGGGATGCAGAACTCCGGCCTTGCCACCTCCCTGGCTGGGGCTCACTTCGCCCAGTATCCCCTGGCCACGATCCCCGGCGCTGTGTTCAGCGTGTGGCACAACATCTCCGGAGCCATCTTGGCCAACCTGTTTCTGAAGATGGACGGGAAAAAGCAGTAAAATACCCCTGCTATTGGAGCGCACCAAAGGACCGCCCCCCAATCTGGCCGGGGCGGTCCTTTGCCATTTTCAAAAAAAGAAAAAATTTCTCTTTACATTTTTACATTAGCGTGTTAATATACTAAAGCACAGACCGACAAAAAGGATTTGCAAATACAGGAGGATACATACCATGAAAAAGAAAATCTCTCTGGCCCTGGCTTTGGTCATGGCCCTCTCCCTGACCGCCTGCGGCGGCAAGCAGCCCACCCAGACCGACAAAAGCGACAAGGCTTATGTGCAGGATAAAGGTACTATAGTGGTAGGCATTACCGAGTTTGAGCCTATGGACTACACCGACGCTGACGGCAACTGGATCGGCTTTGACGCCGACCTGGCCAAGGCCTTTGCCGAGAGCTTAGGGGTCACCGCCGAGTTCCAGATCATTGACTGGGACAACAAGATCTCCGAGCTGGAGGGCAAGACCATCGACGTGGTGTGGAACGGCATGACCCTCACCGAGGACGTGAAGGCGGCCATGGAGTGCTCCAACCCCTACTTCAACAACGCCCAGGTGGTCATTGTCCCCGCTGACAGGGCGGCCGACTTCCAGACGGTGGACAGCGTGAAGAGCCTACAGTTTGCCGTGGAGAACGGCTCCGCCGGCATGGAGCAGGTGGAGGCCCTGGGGGCCAGCTACACCCCTGTTCAGGACCAGGCTACCGCTCTGCTGGAGGTCTCCTCCGGCACCGCTGACGCCGCCGTTATCGACTACCTGATGGCCGCCGCCACCGTGGGGGAGGGCACCAGCTATGCCGATCTCACCTACACCGTGGAGCTCAACAGCGAGGAATACGGCGTTGGCTTCCGCAAGGGGAGCGATCTGGCCGCCGCCCTCAACGACTTCTTCAAGACCGCCTATGGGGACGGTACCATGCAGCAGATCGCCGACAGCTACGGCATCGGGGATAAACTCATCGAGCAGAAGTAAAAAGTGAGCCGGAGAATGGACGAGCACAGCTTGCCCCTACGGCGCCGGGCTTCCGGCGCTATGGTAGGGGCGGGCTGTGCTCGCCCGGTGCACGGCATAAAAAGTTACGGAGGTAGAAACCGTGTTCCTCACCGTCGTCGGAGCCCTGAACCAGGGTTTTTTGCAAACGCTGAAGCTCTTCGCCGTCACCCTGCTGGGGGCTATCCCCCTGGGGCTGGTGGTGTCCTTCGGATCCATGAGCCGGTTTGCCCCCCTGCGGTGGCTCACCAGGGGGGTGATCTGGGTCATCCGGGGGACCCCCCTGATGCTCCAGCTCATCATCCTCTATTACATCCCCGGCAAGGTCCTGGGTTACTCCCCCTGGGGCACAGGAGAGAGCGGGCGGTTTCTGGCCTCGGCCATCGCCTTTATCATCAACTACTCCTGCTATTTTTCTGAGATCTACCGGGGGGGCATCCAGTCGGTGCCCGCGGGACAGCAGGAGGCGGGCCTGGTACTGGGTATGACCCGGCGGGAGATCTTTTTTAAGGTCACCCTCCTCCAGATGGTCAAACGCATCGTCCCTCCCATGTCCAATGAGGTCATTACCCTGGTGAAGGACACCTCCCTGGCCCGGATCATCTCCTTCCAGGAGGTCATCTGGGCGGGTCAGGCCTTTATGAAGACCTCCCACGGCTACTCAGGGCTTCTCTGGCCCCTCTTTTTCACGGGGGTCTACTACCTGGTGTTCAACGGGGTGGTGACCCTCCTGCTGGGCAAGCTGGAGAAGAAGCTGGACTATTTCCGATAAGGGGGTGACGCTATGCCGATCCTGGAAGTCAAAAACATCGAAAAACACTTTGGAAGCACCAAGGTCCTGGAGGACATCTCTTTCTCTCTGGAGGAGGGAAAGGCCCTGGCCATCATCGGCTCCTCGGGCAGCGGAAAGACCACCCTGCTGCGGTGCCTGAACTTTCTGGAGACCCCGGACCGGGGGACCATCACCGTGAAGGGGGAGACCCTCTTCGATGCGGGGAACCGGGCCTCCTTCAGCGAGGAGGCCGTCCGCCAAAAGCGGCTCCACTTCGGGCTGGTGTTCCAAAGCTTCAATCTCTTTCCCCAGTATACCGCCTTGGAGAACGTGACCTTGGCGGGAAGGTTGCGGGAAAAGGATAAGGCCAAATGGCCCGCCATCGAACGGCAGGGCTTGGAGCTGTTGGACCGGATGGGTCTCAGCGACCGCTCCGGACACTACCCCCACCAGCTCTCCGGGGGCCAGCAGCAGCGGGTGGCCATCGCCCGGGCCCTGGCTCTCCAGCCGGACGTACTGTGTTTTGACGAACCTACCTCCGCCTTGGACCCGGAGCTTACCGGGGAGGTATTGAAGGTCATCCGCTCCCTGGCCGAGCAGAACACCACCATGATCATCGTCACCCACGAGATGGCCTTTGCCCGGGATGTGGCCGATGAGGTCATTTTTATGGACGCGGGGCTGATCGTGGAGCAAGGTCCGGCCAAGGAGGTCATCGAAAACCCCAAGGAGGAGCGGACAAGGCAGTTTTTGGCCCGGTATTGAGAAAGAAGAAGGCGGCCCTATCTGGGGCCGCCTTTGGTGCCTTTTGGGAACCCTCTTGCAAACGGAGAAAAATGGGATTATAATAGTTACAGTATGAATTGTATACAATTTGAAACCGGGAGGCACAGACTATGTACATCCAGTTTGACCAGTCCAGAGAATTTGACCTTATCCTGCTGGGCCGGGTGGCCATTGACTTCAACCCCGCTTACAGCGACGAGGTGAAGGAGGAGTTCAAGCCCCTGAAAAAGGTCCACTACTTTGAAAAATTCGTAGGCGGCTCTCCGGCCAATATCGCCGTGGGGGTGACCCATCACGGGATGAAGGCGGGTTTCATTGCCAAGGTCTCCGATGACCAGTTTGGAGAGTTTGTGGTGGACTATTTCAAGGAACAGGGCATCGACACCTCCTGCATCACGAAATGTACCGGCGGGGAGAAGCTGGGGCTTACCTTTACCGAGATGCTCTCGCCCAAGGAGAGCCATATCCTGATGTACCGCAACTGCATTGCCGACCTGCAGCTCCATGTGGACGATGTGAAGGAGGATTACATCAAAAGGGCCAAGGCGATCCTGATCTCCGGTACTGCCTTGGCGGAAAGCCCCTCCCGGGAGGCCGCCATCAAGGCTGTCATGCTGGCAAAGAAGGTGGATACGAAAATAATCTTTGATATCGACTACCGGGAGTATAACTGGAAAAACAGCGATGAAATTTCGATCTATTACTCCATCGTGGCGAAAGAGGCCGACATCATCATGGGTTCCCGGGAGGAGTTTGACCTGACGGAAAAGCTCATTCGCCCCGGCATGACTGACGAGGAGAGCGCCGCCTACTGGCAGGGCCACAACGCCAAGATCGTGGTCATCAAGCACGGGATGCAGGGCTCTCACGCCTTTACCCGGGATGGGCAGAAATTCAGCATCAAGCCCTTCCCGGTCACCGCCCGAAAGGGCTTTGGTGGAGGAGACGGCTACGGCTCTGGGTTCCTGTATGGGCTTTATCAGGGCTGGGAGATCATTGACTGCTTGGAGTTTGGCTCCGCAGAGGCCTCTATGATGGTCCGCAGCAACAACTGCTCCGACGCCCTCCCCGGGCCGGAGGAGGTCCATGCCTTTATCAAGGCGGAGAAAGAACAGTTCGGCGAGATGGTGGCCCGGGCCTGAATGAGTGAGGAGGAAAACGGTATGGGAAAGGTATTTGGTTATCCGGAATTTGACGCCAAAGGGGAAAAAATTCTTACTACTTATGATAATGACTATAAGGATATGCTGATGGACATCCGGGTCTACCGGATGAAACCGGGGCAGGAGCGGGTGTTTTGCCGGGAGGGGGAGGAGACGGCCGTCCTCCTGCTTGCGGGCAAGGCGGAGTTTGCCGGCGGGGGGATCAGCGCACAGGTGAGCCGTGCGGACGTATTTACCGAGGGGCCTTGGTGTCTCCATGTTTGTGCCGGCACCGAGATCCGGGTAGAGGCCGGGACTGCGGTGGAGATCTTGGTCCAGCGCACGAAAAATGACAGGGAGTTTGCCCCCAAGCTATACTCTCCTGATGACGCCCCATGGAAGTATTCCTGCGTGGGAAAGTTTGGGGATGTGGCCAAGCGGCGGGTGAACACCATTTTTGACCACGACATTGCTCCTTGGTCCAACATGGTTTTGGGAGAGGTGCTCAATGACCGGGGCAATTGGTCGGGCTACCTGCCTCACCGGCACCCCCAGCCTGAGACCTATTACTTCAAATTTGACCGGCCCGAGGGCTTTGGGGCCAGCTTTGTGGGGGACCAGGTCTTTAAGAGCGTGGAGGGCAGCTTCTCCGCCATTCCCGGCGGGGAGCTTCATCCCCAGTCGGTGGCTCCCGGCTTTCAGATGTATACCTGCTGGATGATCCGCCATCTGGACGGCAAGCCTTGGCTCCAGACCGACCGCTGTGAGGACGAGCGGTATACTTGGCTCCACGACGCGGAATTTTAAGGAAGAATAGGAGAGTGATCCATATGGCGAGAGAATTTATCGTACCGGGTCAGATCATGACTGGCGCAGGGGCCTTGGACATGGCAGCCCAGACCTTGGGCGCGATGGGCAAGAAGGCCCTGATCGTCACCGACGAGATGATGATAAAGCTGGGTAACTGTGCCAAGGTGGAGGAAGCGCTGAAAAGCCAGAACGTGGCCTACGCCATTTTTTCCGGGGTCACCGGAGAGCCTACCGACAAGATGATCGAGGCAGGGCTTTCCGTGTACCAAGAGGAAAAATGCGACTTTCTGGTGGGCTTGGGAGGCGGCAGCGCCTTGGATTCTATGAAGGCCATCGGTGTGCTGGCGGGCTATGCCGGAAAAATCTCCGACTTCATGGGCAAGGTCATTGAGACGCCCATGCCCCCTATGGCGGCCATCCCCACCACGGCGGGGACCGGGTCGGAGGCCACTCAGTTCACCATCATCACCGACACGGAAAAGGATGTGAAGATGCTGCTCAAGGGCAAGTGCCTGATGCCCGGCCTTGCCATTATCGATCCCCAGTTTACCATGACCGCGCCGCCCAAGATCACCGCCTCCACGGGCCTTGACGCCCTGTGTCACGCGGTGGAGGCCTATACCTCCCGGAAGGCGCAGGCCATGTCGGACACCTTTGCCCTGTCGGCGGTGAAGCGGATCTTCCGGTATCTTCCCACCGCTTTTCACGACGGAAGCAATGAGGAGGCCCGGGTGGAGATGTCGGTGGCGGCGTTGGAGGCGGGGATCGCCTTCAATAATGCCAGCGTCACCCTGATCCACGGCATGAGCCGTCCCATCGGGGCGCTGTTCCATGTTCCTCACGGCCTTTCCAACGCCATGCTGATGAAGGTATGTCTGAGCTTTGCCTTGGAGGGGGCCTATGACCGTTTTGCCGTCTTGGGCCGGGCCGTGGGTGCGGCGGATGGACAGGACCCGGACCAAGTGGCCGCCCAGAAGTTCCTTGCCGCTTTGGGAGCGCTGACGAAGGAGCTGGAGACCCCCACTCCGGCGGAGTATGGGATCAGCCGGGAAGAGTTTTTTGCTGTTATTCCCAAGATGGCCCATGACGCGATGGACAGTGGCAGTCCCCAGAACACTCGGAAGGAAATGACCCGGGCAGATGTGGAGCAGATGTATAAAGACCTCTGGTAAGGGTAAAAATAGCAGGGAGGACCTGCTTCGGCAGTTTTGCCGAAGCAGGTCTTTTTCACCGGGAAAAAATGACAGATTTCCTCTTGACTGCATCTTGTGAATACTATAACATACCTTGGGGTATGTATAGATCGCATGCCCCCAAAGAGGATAAAAATGAAATTGGAGGAAGAAAGTATGAAGAAACGAGTTTTTGCAATGCTTCTGAGTCTTGCAATGGCTGCATCTTTTGCCGGATGCTCCAACAAGACTCCTGGAGAGACTGCCTCCGCCGGACTCTATGTTCCCGGCACCTATGAGGGCAGCGGCCAGGGCTATGGCGGGACCGTAACTGTAACCATCACCGTAGATGAAAACAGCATTACCGACGTGACTGTCGCCGGCGAGGGAGAGACCCCCACCGTTGGCGGAGCTGCCTTTGAGGATCTGGGGGCCCAGATCAAAGAGAAGGGCGCTGACATAGACGGAGTTTCCGGCGCCACCCTCACCTCTAATGGCGCAAAAGAGGCCGCTGCTGCCGCGATTGCCGCCGCCAAGGGAGAGAGCGCGGGCAGCGAAGCCCTGAGCTTTACTGCGGGCACCTACACCGCCTCCGCTGCGGGCTACAACGCTGACCTGATGCTGGATGTGACCTTCAGCGATACGGCGGTCACCGACATCAAGGTCAACACCTCCAAGGAGACCGACCATGTGGGGACCTCCGCCTTTGATATCATGTTTGCCGATATTATTGCCGCCAATGGCACAGGAGTGGACATGGTCTCCGGCGCCACCTTCACCGGCCGGGCCGTCAAGGAGGCGGTGAACGCCGCCGCCGAGCAGGCCAAGGTCACAAACCTGAGCGCGTTCAAGGCCAACACCGTGAAGCATGAGGCGGGCGCGGCCATTGAGGATACCTGGGACGTGGTTATTGTGGGCGCTGGCGGCGCGGGTATGTCCGCCGCCGCCCAGGCCGCCCAGGACGGCAATACCGTGCTGGTCATCGAGACCAACGCCGAGATGGGCGGTAACACTTTGGTTTCCGGTGGCGCCTACCAGAGCGTGATGCCCTACCTGGTGTGGGATGCGCAGGATCCCGACGCCACCACCGGGGAATATAACGGTCAGACCTATGATAAGGTAAAGAACGACGCCGGTCGGATCGAGATCCTACAGGTCATTCTGGACTGGTCCGAAGAGCCCTTTGACGGCACGCTGGACGCCGACCACCCCTTTGTGGCGGGCGATATCAAGCTCAACGCCGTCCGGGGCGTTCATCCGGAGTATCTGGAGACCTTGAAGACCTTGAAAAGCCAGATCAAGGCCTACATGAACTGGGCACAGCCCAAGCTGAACGCCGGCGCCAAGGAGACGGATCTGACCCTCTTTTCTACCATTGAGCTCCACATTTTCCAGACCTACTACGGCGGACTGCGGCCCAACGCCGACGGCAGTGAGTGGAATTACGGCCAGTATGACCTGGTCAAGCAGTTCGTGGAGGGCGGTCAGGACATCAAGCCCTGGCTCACCGAGCAGGGTGGCGAGATCGAGAACGACCGTCAATTTACTCTGATCGGCTGTCTGTGGCAGCGGGAGAACGCCCCTCTGGGCGGCAACGTGGCCGGCAACAACCACAGCAGCAAGTGGGGCACCTACTTCAAGGTCCCTGAGAACACTTTGCTCAGCGCCAACTCCAAGAATCAGGTCATGACCCGTACCACCGCCACTGAACTCATTACCGAGGAGGGCAAGGTCACCGGGGTAAAGGCCGTACAGTATGACGGCACCCCTGTCACTGCCCACGCCAATAAAGGCGTGATCCTGGCTACCGGTGGCTATGGCGCCAACATCAAGATGGTCCAGGAGACCAACGACTACTGGGACCCCGCTTTCATCGCGGACAATATCGGCACCACCAACCGCAACAGCCTTCAGGGCGACGGTATTCGCATGGGGCAGGCCGTGGGCGCGGACGTGGTCGGCATGGGCTGGACCCAGATGATGCCTTTGGGCTGGGTGGATAACGGCAACCTCTCCCGGGGCGCCGGCGAGAACGTGATCTTTATCAACGCCGCTACCGGCAAGCGGTATGTGGATGAGTCCGCCGAGCGGGACGTACTCAGCAAGGGCGGCTTTGAGAATGGCATGAGCAAGGAGCTGGCCCAGGAGCTGGGGCTGAAGTACGTCCCCGGCATCTATGTGGAGGTCTCCAGCCTTGTGAACAACGCCTCTATGGTTGGCCCTGATATCGAGGGCCGCCAGTATACCTGGACGGTGGATCAGTTGGCGGAGAAACTCCATCTTGACAAGCAGGTCATTATCGACACCATTACCGAGTACGATAACTATGTCATGGGCCTGAGCAAGGATCTCCCTGTGGAGAAGCTGGCCACCCAAGGCACCATCGGCGATGTGGAGATGGACGAGAACGGCAACTATAAGCCCGAAACCTACAAGATCGACAAACTCTTTGTCCGGTTCCAGGCTCCCTCCACCCACCATACCATGGGTGGCCTGAAGGTGGATACGGCCCGCCGGGTGCTGGATACCGACGGCAACGCCATTGACGGACTCTATGCCGCGGGCGAGGTCACCGGCGGCTTCCATGCGGGCAACCGGCTGGGCGGCAACGCTATCACCGAGATCATTGTCTCCGGCCGGACCGCCGCTATGACGGTGAGCAGCGACAACAAGTAAGCAAGGATGTAACTATATTTTGCAGTGGGAGCGGCGTCCTAATGGACGCCGCTCCCTTTTTTCCTTGCTCCGGACCTGAGGGCGTGATATAATGGAAAAAACTTGATTTTGGAAAATGGGGGAAGAAAAAATGAACTACACGGTGGAAAATACCATTCTGCGGCTTACTGTTTCGGAGCATGGGGCGGAACTTCAGGATCTGCGGCGGATCGCGGCGCCTGATGCTCCCTTGCTGTGGGATGGGAAGAAAGAGCATTGGCCCCGACGGGCGCCCATCTGCTTCCCCTGGTGCGGAAGAGTGGAGGAAAACTGGTACGAATTTGAGGGGAAGCGGTATAAGGACCTGCCCCAGCATGGGTTTGTGCGGGATGTGGAGCATGTCCTGGTAGAGCAGACCCCGGACAGCCTGACCTTCCGCCTGGAGTGGGCGGGAGACGACAGACTGTGGCCTTGGGCCTTTACGCTGGAGACCCGCCATGCTCTGGAGGGCAATGTCCTGGTGACGACCTGTACGGCGGTGAACCGCTCGGGCAAGCCTATGCCTGTGCAACTTGGGTTCCACGTGGGCCTGGCTTGCCCCTTTACGCCCGGAAAGATGCTGGAAGACTACTGTATCCGCTGGGAGAAGCCGGAGGCGCTTGGAGGGTTGGACTACTTTCCTCTGGATCACCACAGCTTTGACAATGACAGTATCTGTTTTCCCGGACTTGGGTCGGAATGGCTCCAGGTGGAGGAGAAGGGGACGGGAAAGTATCTGCGGGTGGAGACCAGGGATTGGCCTTATGTGCTGATTTGGAGCGCACTGGGAGTTCCGGACTTTGTCTGCATTGAGCCTTGGACCGGCTTTCTTGGACCGGGCCATGACCTGGCGGGGCGTCCAGGGACCCAGGTCCTGGCTCCCAACGAGACCTTTGAGCGTACTCATCGGCTGACGGTAGAGGTGTGAGGATCCCTTATCCGCCTGCCGGAAGCGGCTCCCGCCCCCTGCAAAATTCCTTTGGGTCCGCTGAGATGCGTTTGTCCTGGAGGATCAAAGATAATGGTATGAAAAGGCCGTCCCCTGCAGGGGACGGCCTTTTTGTCATTGTTTGCGCCAGGCGTGGGCCGCAAGGCGGGTAGGGAAGGATCAGATCATTTTCTTCATCTCGTCGAAGACGAACTGAACCTTGGGTCCGACGATCACCTGCACGGCGGTCTTGCTGGGACGGATGATGCCGGAGATGCCAGAGGACTTGATCTTCTTCTCATCTACCTGCAGGTTGTCCTTGACCTCCAGGCGCAGACGGGTGATGCAGTGGTCCAGCTCCGTAATATTGTCCTTGCCGCCCAGGCCCTCCAGGATGATCCTGGCCATGGCGGTGTAGTCGTTGTTGGCAAGCTCGATCTTCATTTCGCCCTCGGCGTCGTCATCCTCGCGGCCGGGAGTCTTCAGATTCCACTTCCGGATGGCAATGTCAAACACCAGGAAGAACACGAGGAAGGCCGCGATGCCCATGGGGAGGATGAGCCAAGTCTGGGCATGGGAGGGCAGGGCCGCGGAGAACAGCAGGTCGGTGGCGCCGGCGGAGAACATGAAGCCGGCCCGGAAGCCCAGACCCACGGTGATGGCGGCAAAGATGCCGTAGAGCAGGGAGTAAACTACATACAGGGGGAAGGCAAGGAACATGAAAGCGAACTCGAAGGGCTCGGTGACGCCGCAGATGAAGGAGCACAGGGCGGCGGCGCCCACGATGCCGAAGGCATACTTCTTCTTGTCG
>CATKDV010000142.1:0-7893 GCA_949746985.1 uncultured Eubacteriales bacterium
GACAAATGCATCCGCTGCGGAAAGTGCGCCAATTTCTGCCCCAAGCGGGCTTTGGTACTGGAATAAAAGCAAAAACCTGACGGCATACCGGCGGCCCTCCGCCGGTATGCCTTTGCCCTTATTCGGCGGACCGGGAAAGGAGGTCATACCTTGCTGGCAGCTATCACACAGTTTATCCGGGATCGGTTTATCCGCTCCCGACGGCTCAACGCAACCCGGCTGGTGGCCGGGTCCTTCGCCGTCATCATCCTGGTTGGGACCCTTTTGCTGGCTCTGCCCATCTCAGCCCGTTCCGGGGAGAGCCAGGGCCTGTTTACCGCCTTCTTTACCGCCACCTCGGCCACCTGTGTCACCGGGCTTGTGGTGACCGACACCTTTCTCACCTGGTCTCCCTTTGGGCAGGGGGTGATCCTCCTTCTCATCCAGTTGGGGGGTCTGGGGTTCATGACGGTGATCACCCTCATCTCCTTGGCGGCCCACAGGCGCATCGGGCTGTCTGAGCGGCTCATCATGATGTCCACTCTGAACCTGAACGACCTGGACGGGGTGGTGCGGGTGGTTCGTCACGCTCTCATGGGCACCGCATTTTTTGAACTTTTGGGGGCGGCTGTGCTGTCCCTTCGGATGATCCCCAAGTACGGCTTTTTCCAGGGAGTGTGGCATGCCCTTTTCCATGCGGTATCCGCCTTCTGTAATGCGGGCTTTGACCTCCAGGGAGGGGACACCGGCCCCTTCTCCAGCCTGGTGGGGTTCCAGAACGACCCCCTGACCCTTTTCACCACCGCCGCCTTGGTCATCATCGGCGGTTTGGGCTTTTTTGTGTGGGAGGACTGGCTGGAGCACCGCCATTGGAAAAAACTGACTCTGTATAGCCGCCTGGTGCTGACCCTGACGGCGGCCCTCACCTTGGGCGGGGCCCTCTTCTTCCTGGGGGCGGAGTGGGCCAACCCCGGAACCCTGGGTCCCATGGAGGTAGGGGAGAAATGCCTCAACGCCTTCTTCCAGTCCGCCACTCTCCGGACGGCGGGCTTCAATGTGATCGACCAGGGGGCCATGACCGACAACTCCATCGTGATGAGCTGTATCCTCATGCTCATTGGCGGCTCCTCCGGCTCTACCGCCGGAGGGATGAAGACGGTGACGGTGTGGGTTCTGGTGATGGTGGTCATCACCGGCCTTCGGGGCCGGGAGAGTATTGTCTACCGGGAGCGGACCCTGCCTCTGCGTCGGGCCATGAATGCGGTGACCCTTTTTCTCATGGTGACCTTCCTCTTTGTGACAGGCTCCATGCTCATTTCCCTGACCCATGAGGCCACCTTCCTCCAGGCCGCTTTTGAGACGGCCTCGGCCTTGGGGACGGTGGGACTCACCACAGGCATCACCCCTCTCCTGGCCCGGCCGGCCCAGGGACTGCTGGCGGTGCTGATGTATACCGGGCGGGTGGGGATCCTGTCCTTCTCCATCGCCTTTTTGAACCGGCAGAAGGACAGCCTGAATATGAAATATCCTGACTTCAACATTATGGTTGGCTAAAAGGAGAGTGGCGAAGATGAAGACTTTCGTTGTGATCGGTCTGGGCCGTTTTGGCACCGCCATTGCCCGGGAACTGTCCGCGCTGGGCCATGAGGTCCTGGCTATGGATCTGGCGGAGGACAAGGTCCAGCGGGTGGCCGACAAGGTGACCCATGCTGTGGTGGGAGACGCCCGGGATATCAATGTCCTCAAGGCTCTGGGGGTACGGAACTTTGACTGCGCCGTGGTAGCTATGGGCAGCGATGTGGGCAACTCCGCCCTCGTCACGCTGAATTTGAAGGAGCTGGGCCTCCGGCAGGTGGTCTGCAAGGCCCAGAGCCATGTGCACCAGCGGGTTTTGGCGAGGATCGGAGCCGACCGGGTCATCTTTCCGGAGCATGAGATGGGAGTGAAGCTGGCCCAGGGGCTCTCCTCCTCCAGTGTACTCAACTTCATTGAGTTTTCCGAGGATTACGGCATTGTGGAGCTTTTGGTCCCCAAGTCCTGGGTGGGAAAGACCATCCGGGAATTGGACGTGCGGAACGCCTTCCACGTGAATATCATTGCGGTCCGGAAGGCGGACAAGCCCAGCTCGCTGGATGTAGCCCCCGGAGCCGCCTGCATTTTGGAGGCGGGGGATAATGTGGTGGCGGTGGGCCGGAGCGAGGACATCAACCGCCTTCACGAGGTGGGCTGAATGGAATGCATCACCAGCCGCCAGAATCCGCTGTTTCAGAAACTCCGAAAGCTGAATGGCTCCAGCGCCTTCCGCCGCCAGCAGGGCCTTTTCATGTGCGAGGGCCCCAAGCTGCTGGAGGAGGCGGTCAAGTGGGGGGCGGATATACAGATAGCGGTAAAAACTCCTGCCTTTTCCCTTCCGCGGGGCCTTTCCTGCCGGGTGGTGGAGACCCCGGAGGCTGTGTTGGACTCCATTGCGGATACCGAGACCCCCCAAGGGGTGGTCTTCGCCTGCGCCCTGCCGGACGCCGTCCTGCCCGAGAGGCTGCCCCAGGGCCGCTATCTGGTGCTGGACGGGGTCCAGGACCCGGGCAACCTGGGGACCGTCTGGCGGACTGCCGACGCCTTCGGAGCGGCGGGGCTCATTCTGACGGGGTCCTGCGCCGATCCCTTTGGGCCAAAGGCGGTCCGGGCCTCTATGGGGGCCTGCTTCCGCCTTCCCGTGTGGCGGGGGGAGCGGCGGGCCGTGAAGGAGCTGTTGGCGGCTTCGGGTATCCCGCTCTACGCCACCGCTCTGCGGCAGGATACGGAGGATGTGCGGGAGACGGACCTGTCCCGGGCCGCCGTGGCCATCGGCAGTGAGGGGAGAGGGATCTCGGAGGAGTTGCTCTTCCTATGTGAAAAGAGTCTGAAAATCCCTATGGCCGATCGTTGTGAATCCCTTAACGCCGCCGTGGCGGCAGCCGTGGTCCTTTGGGAGGGATGCCGGAGCGGAAGGTAAGAGCGCCCGGCGTATGCCTGTGAAAGGAGGCCCTTGCATATGGCAAACCTGAAATATTTTCTCTGGCTCACCCAGCGGAAAGGCTTTCAGCCGGGGGAGGCCTCGGCCTTGCTCTCCCGGTTCGGGACCCCTGAGGCGGTCTATTTTGCTCAGAGGGAGGAGTATGAGCTGCTGGGCCTGTCCGGGATGAAAATAGAGGCCCTGACGGATAAAGACCTGGGCGGCGCGGAGAAGATATTGGAGGATTGCGACCGCCTGGGGGTCCACATCATGACCATCCAGGACGCCGACTACCCCGAGCGGCTGGGACAGATCTATGACCCGCCCTGCGTCCTGTACTGGGCGGGAAAGCCCCTCAATGTGGACGACCGGCTCACCATCGGCGTGGTGGGGACCCGGAAAAGCTCTCCCTATGGAGAGGGGCTGGCGGGACAGTTGGGCCTGGAGCTGGCCCGGGCCGGAGCCGTGCTGGTCTCCGGCATGGCGGAGGGCATCGACTCCATGGGGCTCCGGGGAGCGCTGAAGGGAGGAGGCTCTGTCATCAGCGTACTGGCCGGCGGCCTGGATGTGGTCTATCCCAAACGGAACCGCTGGCTCTACCGGGACGTGGTGACCGCAGGCACCCTGGTCAGCGAGTACCCACCGGGGACCGAACATGCCGGACGTCATTTCCCTGTCCGCAACCGGATCATCACCGGCCTTTCCATGGGGGTGGCGGTGGTGGAGGCCGGTATTCCCAGCGGCGCCCTGATCAGCGCCCGTCACGCCCTGGAGCAGAACCGGGAGGTCTTCGCCTTCCCCGGTCCGGTGGGGGCGCTCTCCAGCCTGGGGACCAACGAGCTGATCCAGAATGGGGAGGCCAAGCTGGTCCGGTCTGCAGCCGATATCATCGTGGAATTCCAGCATCTTTTTCCCGGCAAAGTCCGCACCCCGCCGCCTATGGAGGAGGGAGAGACGGCCCAGCGTCTGGAGGGACTGGCTTCAGCGGCCCCTGTGGTGGAAAAAGAGACAAAACAGGTTGACAAAGGCCCCCAGCGGGCATATATTTCTCTAACAGATGATCCGGAGGCCTTTACCGATGACGAGCGGGACATCCTCCTGGCCATCCAGCGGCGGGACCTGACGGTGGACGATATTTCGGAGGCGGCCCAGATCCCCGCCCGCCGGGTCCTCTCAGCCCTTACCATGCTCCAGCTTCGGGGCCTGGTGGAGGAGCGGCCCGGGAAACGTTTTTTTGCCGCTGTCATCTTGACAGCCTGAGCCTTTTTGGGCTATGATTGCAACACATCATTTTTCCTCGGAGGTTACACCAGTGGCAGCATCGACGAAAAATAGCTTAGTAATAGTGGAATCCCCCGCCAAGGCTAAGACCATCACCAAGTATCTTGGCCCCGGCTATGAGGTGAAGGCCTCCATGGGCCACATCCGGGACCTGCCTAAGAGCAAGATCGGGGTGGACGTGGACAGGGACTTTGCCGTGGACTATCAGCCCATCGCGGGGAAAGAGGACATCATCAAGGACCTGAAAAGGGCGGCGAAGAAGAGCGACTACGTCTACCTCGCCACCGACCCTGACCGGGAGGGGGAGGCCATCTCCTGGCACCTGAAGGAGCTTCTGGATCTGCCTGACGACACCACCTTCCGGGTCACCTTCAACGAGATCACCAAAAAGGTGGTCAACGAGTCCATCGCCGCTCCCCGGCAGATCGACATGGACCTGGTGGACGCCCAGCAGGCGAGAAGGGTGCTGGACCGGGTGGTGGGGTATCAGATCTCCCCCTTCCTGTGGAAGAAGATCAAGCGGGGCCTGTCCGCCGGCCGGGTCCAGTCTGTGGCCACAAGGCTTGTCTGCGAGCGGGAGGAGGAGATCAAGGCCTTCCAGCCGGAGGAATATTGGTCTCTGGACGCAGACCTGGAGCGAGTAAAACCCAACGTGGGCAAGTTCACCGCCCAGTTTTATGGAAAGGAAAAAAAGCTGGATCTCCACAGCGAAGCGGAGGTCAACGCCGTCATGGAGGCGGTGCGGGCCGGTTCCTTCGCCGTGACCGGGGTCAAGGAGCAGGAGAAGACCCGGAACCCGGCCCCTCCCTTCACCACCTCCACCCTCCAGCAGGAGGCCAGCCGCAAGCTGAATATGAACCCCCGGCGGACCATGTCCATCGCCCAGCAGCTCTACGAGGGCGTGGACATCACCGGGGAGGGCACCGTGGGCCTCATCACCTATATGCGTACCGATTCCCTGCGCCTTTCTGACGAGGCCACCGCCGCCGCCAAAAGCTTCATCCTGGGCCGCTACGGCAAGGACTACTATCCCGGCGCCCCCCGGGTCTATAAGACCAAGTCCGGGGCCCAGGACGCTCACGAGGCCATCCGGCCCTCCAATGTGGAGCTGACCCCCGAGAATGTGAAGAAGGACCTGACGGCGGAGCAGTACCGCCTCTATAAGCTGATCTGGAGCCGGTTCCTGGCCTGCCAGATGGCCTCCGCCGCCTACGACAGCGTCACCATCGAAGCTACCTCCGGCGAGTACCGCTTCCGGGCCACCCACACGGCCCTGAAGTTCTCCGGCTACACGGCGGTCTACGTGGAGGGTAAGGACGAGGACGACGAGGAGTTCCAATCCCCCCTGCCTGACCTGCTGGTGGGGGAGGCCTTGACGCTGAAGGATTTGAACCCCAAGCAGCACTTCACCCAGCCCCCCGCCCGGTATACCGAGGCCAGCCTCATCAAAGCCCTGGAGGAGAAGGGTATCGGCCGGCCCTCCACCTACGCTCCCACCATCTCTACCATCGAGGGGCGGGAGTATGTGGTGAAGGAGGGCAAGTATCTCCGCACCACTCCCCTGGGGGAGACGGTGAATATGGTGATGAAGGATAAATTCCCCGACATCGTGGACTATGCCTTCACCGCCCAGATGGAGGAGAGCCTGGACCAGGTGGAGCAGGGCAAGGAGAAGTGGAAGGACCTGCTCCATGGCTTCTACGGCGATTTCTCTGAGGAATTGAAGAAGGCAGAGGCCGACGTGGGGGAGCGCATCCGGGTCCCTGACGAGGTCTCCGAGGAGATCTGCCCCCTGTGTGGGCGGAACCTGGTGTTTAAATCGGGCAAGTTCGGCCGGTTCCTGGCCTGCCCCGGCTGGCCCGAGTGCGGCCACACCCAGCCCATCGTGGAGCAGATGCCCGGCAAGTGTCCCAAGTGCGGCGGGCGGCTTCTGAAGCGGTCGGGCACCAGCAAGAAAAACGGCAAACCCTACACCTACTATGCCTGCGAGTTTGTCACCCGGCGGGAGGACGCCCCCCGCCAGTGCGATTTTATGACCTTCGACGTGCCCGTGGCGGATAACTGCCCCCAGTGCGGCCAGACCATGTTCAAGCTCTCGGGCCGGGGGGCCAAGAAGCCCTTCTGCATCAACGAGAAGTGCCCCAACTTCCTCCCCGAGGACAAGCGGGGCTATTATAAGAAGAAGGAAGAGGGCGAAGGGGCCAAAAAGAAGGCCCCGGCAAAGAAAAAGACCGCCGCGAAGAAAAAATGAGGAAGGAGAGGGGAGGCCAATGGAAAGGGTGACAGTCGTGGGCGCCGGCCTTGCCGGGTGCGAGTGCGCCTGGCAGCTGGCAAAGCGGGGCGTTCCCGTCCTTTTGCGGGAGATGAAGCCCCAGAAGGCCACCCCCGCCCATCACAGCCCCCACTTTGCCGAACTGGTCTGCTCCAACTCCCTGCGCTCCGACCAGCTGGAGAACGCGGTGGGCCTTCTCAAAGAGGAGCTGCGCCGGCTGGACAGCCTGATCCTCTCCTGCGCCGACGCCCACCGGGTGGAGGCGGGAGGAGCCCTGGCGGTGGACCGGGAGGCCTTCTCCGCCGCCGTCACCGAAAAGATCAGGAGCCACCCGCTTATCACGATAGTGGAAGGGGAGGTCACGGAGATCCCCGAGGGGGAGGTGGTCATCGCCGCCGGCCCCCTGGCCTCCGACGGCCTGGCGGAGGCCATTGCGAAAGCCTTCCCGGACAGCGGCGCCCTGAACTTCTTCGACGCCGCCGCCCCGCTGGTGAGCTTTGAGAGCATCGACATGACCAAGGCCTGGTTCGCCTCCCGGTATGATAAGGGGACGGCGGATTATGTAAACTGCGCCCTCAGTCAGGAGGAGTATCTGGCCTTCTGGCAGGCCCTCCGCACGGCCCAGGAGGCGGAGGTCCACGGCTTTGAGGATAAGAATGTTTTCGAGGGCTGTATGCCCGTGGAGGTCATGGCCCGGCGGGGGGAGGACACCCTGCGGTACGGGCCTTTGAAGCCCAAGGGATTGAAGGATCCCGCCACGGGCCGGGAACCCTACGCCGTGGTCCAGCTCCGCAAGGACAACGCCCAGGGGAGCGTCTACAATCTGGTGGGCTTTCAGACCCACCTGAAATGGCCCGAGCAGAAGCGGGTCTTCTCCATGATCCCCGCCCTCCGCCACGCGGAATTTCTGCGCTACGGAGTCATGCACCGGAACACCTACCTAAAGTCCCCCGGCTTTCTGGACCGGTATTACCGGGTGAAGGCGTGCCCCCGGCTCTCCTTTGCCGGGCAGATCACCGGGGTGGAGGGATATGTGGAGTCTGCCGCCAGCGGGTGTCTGGTGGGGATCGAACTGGCCCGGCGGCTTTTGGGACAGGCTCCGGCGGATTTCCCCGCCGAGACCGCCATCGGGGCCTTGGCCCTCTATGTGTCCAACGAGAGCGTTGCCGACTTCCAGCCCATGAACATCAACTTTGGCATTATGCCTCCCTGGCCCGAGCGGGTGAGGGGCGGCAAGCGGGAGAAGAATACCCTCATCGCCAACCGGGCCTTAGCCGCATTGCCCCAACTCTAAGGCGGCAAAGCCCACTTGAAGGCCATAGAGAAAACAGTTCAGCAGATTGTGGTAAGCGATCTCTGTCTGTACGTC
>CATKDV010000143.1:0-15534 GCA_949746985.1 uncultured Eubacteriales bacterium
ATGCCTTGCATAGGCCCGCCCCAGACCGGAGGAGGCCCCTGTGATGATCCCGATCCTCATATCCATTCCCCCTTTGCGGTAGTATGGCTGTTCTTTTTCATTTTACCATTCCGACGAAGCGCATACAAGAAAAATATAAAAACTCCGTGGAACGAATCTTCCACGGAGTTTTTCGGCGACTTTTACCGGCCCATTTTATCCACCAGCCGGAAGAACTGTTTGGGATCCACATCGTCCTCAGCCACCATCCGGACTTTCTTACCCACCAATGCATATAGCCCCAGCAGAGAGCGGGCGTCCAGCATGATCACGTCGGTGCTCACCCAGATCTCATAGGGGGCCTCGCTGGCCAGCTTATTGATACGCTCTACCTGAGCGCCGTCTCTTATCTCCAGTTCCTTCACCATAATGAAGATTCCTCCTTCTGTCACAATGGTCACAGTTTTCTTTCCACCTCTTCGGAGTCCTCCAAGGTTCGCCTGCATTTTAACAATGTTTTCCAATAAAGTCAACCCGTTCATTGTATTAAATGCATGAATTTTATCCTGCATTTTTGTGCAATATGCTATATTCCATTCTTTTTTCTTTTTTCTCAATTTAATCAAATCTTTATTGACCTTTCCCCCCTTCCGTGACATACTATAAAAAGATGGGTGAATGGCCCACATCAATTTTTGAGGAGGTCCCTTGCATGGTTGAGGATATGAAGGACAAAAAATTCGCCGAGGAGATCATCGAGAAGCTGAAGGATCTGGTGAAAAAGGGCAATGTCACCAAGATCCAGGTCATCAAGAACGGGGAAACCATCGTGAACTTCCCCCTGAACGTTGGCATTGTCGCCGGCGTGGCCGCCGCCCCCTGGGCCTTGCTCCTGGCCGCCATCACCACCCTGGGCATGGACTGCCACATCGACGTGGTAAAGGACGACGGCGAGGTGCTCCACATCATCTGAGCGGAACTCGCATAAAAAGGCCGCCCTCCAATGGAGGGCGGCCTTTCATTTATTCTCTCAGTTATCCCGGTTAAAAATATTGAAGATGGACTGCCACTGATCGTCGTCATCGGCAGCTTTTTCCTCCGCAGCTTCTCCGGCCTCCTCAGCGACCTGCTTCTGCTCGTCAGCCACCTTCTCCCCCGCCTTGGTAAAGGCGTTGGAACCCATCTTGGCGGCCTCCTCGTCATAACCGGTGGCAATGACGGTAACCTGCATCTCGTCCTCCAGGTTGGGATCAAAGGCGGCGCCAAAGATGATGAGGGCTTCGGGATGGGCGGCCTGGCGCACCATCTCGGCGGCCTGCTCCACCTCCTCCAGGCCGATATCTTCGGACCCGGTGATATTGACCAGAACGCCCCGGGCACCATTGATGCTGGTCTCCAGCAGGGGGCTGGAGATGGCCATCTTGGCGGCCTCCTCGGCCTTGTTCTTCCCGGCGGCCCGGCCCACGCCCATGTGGGCCATGCCCGCATCCTTCATAACGGCGGTCACATCAGCAAAGTCCAGGTTGATAAAGCCGGTGTTCTTGATAAGGTCGGAGATGGACTGCACCGCCTGGCGGAGCACGTCGTCAGCGATCTCAAAAGCGTTGGCAAAGGTGATCTTTTGGTCGGTGGCAAACTTCAGCCGCTCGTTGGGAATGATGACCAGGGAATCCACCTTGCCCTTGAGCTCCTCAATGCCCAGTTCGGCCTGCTGCATACGGCGGCGGCCCTCGAAGTTGAAGGGCTTGGTCACCACGCCCACAGTGAGGATGCCCGCCTCCCGGGCGATGTCGGCCACGATGGGAGCCGCGCCGGTGCCAGTACCGCCGCCCATACCGGCAGTGATGAACACCATGTCGGTGCCCTCCATCACCTTGGCGATCTGGGCCTTGTTCTCCTCTGCAGCCTTCCTGCCCACCTCGGGATCGGCGACTGCGCCCTTCCCGCTGGTAAGCTTGTCCCCGATCTGGATCTTCTGGCTGGCGCTGGAGACAGCCAAGGCCTGCTTATCCGTATTGACAGCAATGAACTCTACGCTCTTAACGCCGCTGCGAACCATGCGGTTGACCACATTGTTTCCGCCGCCGCCTACACCAATGACTTTAATGTTGACCACGGACTCCGGTCCGGTATCCAATCCAAACGGCATATATGCTCCTCCTATGTATAGTCCTTCTGTATCGTCCGTCGGCCTGGTCCATTTTGTGGCCCAGCCGCCAGTGATTTCTATATCTTGTACTATTTTATCCTTCTTTGGCTCTGAGGTCAATAGCCAAGTGCGGATTTCTTGCAAGTTTACCCAACTTTTTTCCGCTTGTCAAGAGGGAAGCCACCGTTCTGTGAGCAATCGGGCCTGAGTGTCCCCATAGGTCAACTCTAAAGTCCCTGTGACTGTCTCCCCCTGCTGGGCAAAGGTCTCCAGTGTCTGCTGAAGAGAGTAGACCCGCAGTGCAAAGTCTCCCTCCATGGGTACCGCCACCGTCAATTCCTCTCCATAGCCAAACCGGATCACATTGGCGGCGCTCAGGTCGATAAACTCTGTCACGTTCCCCGCCATCCCCCGGCTATCCAGAGCGGTGAGCAGCTTTTGAAGTCCCTCCAGCCGGAGCTGTTCCAGAATATCCACCTTCAGCCATTCCCCCACCGTGGGTCCTACCGGATGGAGACCCCGGACCTCGGGCAGATCCCCGGTGATGGCCTTTTCCCCCTGCTCCAGCAGTTTTCCCCTGGAGTCCAGCAACCACCAGCTTCCCTCAAATCGAAAGGTGGCCACCGGAACGCATTCGGTGATGTGGAGTTCCACCTTGTCGGGCAGCCGATGGACAGGGACCGCATTCTCCACATAGGGCAGCTGCCGCAGGATACTCTGGGCGGTCTGGGGCCGATTCACCAAAAACAGATTGTCTCCCAGCTCTATTCCGGAGGCGGCAATGACCTCCTGGGTGCTGTAACGGCTGTTGCCCGTCACGACCACCTCATTCACCCGAAAAAAAACCACGCAGCCCGCCAAAATGGCGGCGAAGATCACCAGAAAGGACAGCAGTTTATAGAGGAAGCCAAAGCGTCCTCTCCTCCGCCGCTGTCGATTTCGGTTCTTCCTCGCCGCCATTCCCTGGCCTCCTGTGTCTTTTGTCAACATCCATTTTAGCACACCCGGATAAAAAAATCGTTAAGATTCCGTGACAATTTTTTCCTCTAAAGTAATTCTTGCCCCCAGAGCAGTCAGATCCCCCGCCAGATCGGCGTAGCCCCGGCAGATATGCTGCAGTCCGGAGAGCACCGACTCTCCCTCTGCCCCCAGCCCTGCTACGGCAAGGGCCGCGCCTCCCCGGAGATCAGCGGCCCGTACTGCGGCCCCATAGAGCTTTGGGACTCCGCAGACCACCGCCACCTTTCCCTCCACCCGGATATCCGCCCCCATTCGGGCAAGCTCATCCACATGACGGTAGCGGCTGTCAAACATGTTTTCCGCAAATACGGTGGCTCCGTCCGCTTTGCACAGGGCCGCCATGACCACCGCCTGGGCGTCGGTCGGAAACCCTGGATAAGGCGCAGTACGAATGGGCCGCACCGCCCGAAGCCGTTCCCGGGCCTGAATATAGATCGAGTCGGAGGTGCTCTCTACCTGACAGCCTGCCTCTGTAAGGACCGCCGTCACCGTGGACAGCTGCCGCCAGTCCACCCCTGTGACCTCCCCCTCCCCTCCGGCGGCTGCCACTGCCGAAAGATAGGTCGCGGCCACGATCCGGTCGGCCAACACCGTATGTTCTCCGCCGTGCAGAGGGGTCCCGCCCTCGATGACAATGACGGAGCTTCCCGCCCCCCGAACCTTGGCTCCCAATGTACAAAGGAAATTTTGCAGGTCCACGATCTCCGGTTCCCGGGCTGCATTTGTAATGGTTGTAATCCCCTGGGCTGCCACCGCCGCCAGCATGGCGTTCTCGGTGGCCCCCACACTGGCCAGGGACAGGGTAATGTCCGCCCCCTTCAGTCTTCCCGAGCAATATAGCCGTCCATTTTTTTCCTCAATCGTTGCCCCCAAAGCCCGGAGCGCTGCCAAGTGCAGATCGATGGGCCGGGGGCCTAATTCGCAGCCTCCGGGATAGGTCAGCGACCCCTGCCCCATACGGCCCAGGATCGGCCCCAAAAACACTACCGAGGAGCGCATTTCCCGCATAAGGCTGTCGGGCACCTCCCACCCGGTGGGGGCGGAGGCGTCCACTGTCACCGTTTCCCCCTCCCGCTCCACCCGGCAGCCCAGGTGACGGAGAATGTCTAACGTGTGGTCCACATCGGTTAGCTGGGGACAGTGATGGAGGACACAAGTCCCTGCAGAAAGAAAAGTGGCCGCCAAAATGGGTAAGACGCTGTTCTTCGCCCCCTGTACCCGGACGGACCCGGACAGAGGATGCCCCCCCTGGATCCTGAAAACGCTCATGATTTGCCCTCCCTATTGGATTTCCTTCGGGTCATCCTATGCAGAAGAGGGAAAAAGCGTCCATTTTACGGAAGGAGGGCGGTCAGCATCACCCGCCCATCCTTCTTTTTATTTTAGTAGGTCCTTCAATGTCTGGTAGATCTTTTCATTGGCGTCAGGAATCGCCAGTTCCGATAGCTTTCGGGACATCTCCACCCGTCTCTCCGGATCCTGAAGCAGGGCAAACGCCGTCTCGTAGAGCGTTTCCCCTGAGCACTTCTTCTCCGGCAGCAGCACTGCTCCCCCCGCATTGGCCAGGATCCGGGCGTTCTTCGTCTGATGGTCGGCAGTCACGTTGGGAGAAGGCACCAATACCGAAGGCTTGGCGATAGCCGCCAGCTCGGAAACCGTGGAGGCCCCTGCGCGGCACAGCACCAGATCTGCCGCCGCCATCACCAAAGGCATATCATAGATATATTCCCGCACCTCTACTCCCGGGCGGCACTCCCCGGTATTCCCCGCAGCCGTCAGGGTCTTGGTCATGGCGGCGAAATCCCGCCCCGCTCCATGAATGTGGCGGAAGGGAAATCCCGCCTCTCTCTCCAGCCCAATAAAGTCCGTCATATACCCATTCATCAGCTCCGCCCCCAGACTCCCCCAATAGGAGAGCAAAAGGGGCCTGTCGTCCGTAATGCCCAGCTCCTTCCGGGCCTCGGCCCTGGTGCGGCGGAAAAAATCTCCCCGGACAGGAGTTCCGGTCACCACCACCTTATCCGGATCGTCGTAGTGCTCCCGACTCTCGGCGAAGCCCACCATCACCACGCTGGCAACTTTAGAAAGAGCCTTGGTGGTTAGACCGGGGACCGCATTGGACTCATGGACAGCAGTGGGGATCCCCTGTCTGGCGGCGGCCTTCACCACCGGATAGCTGGCATACCCCCCCGTTCCTACCACCAAATCAGGCTTAAAATCATCCAAAATCGCTTTCGCCTGTCGGTCAGACCGGACCATATTCACCACTGTCCCCACATTATGGCCTATGGCGGCAGGAGAGAGGGAGCGGCGGAAATTGGTGATGGTCACCGTCTTCAGTTCAAACCCCTCCTTGGGCACCAGCCGGGTCTCCATCCCCCCGTCGGCTCCCACGAAAAGGATCTGCGCGCCTTCCCTCTCCCGGAACATCCGAGCCAGGGCCACGGCGGGGTTGATATGGCCCGCGGTACCGCCGCAGGTAAATAGAACGTTCATCTATAAACACCACCAGTGAAGTTAAAAGTTAAAAGTTAAAAATGAAAAAGCCAAGAACTGTTCTGCAAAAGCGAATTCTATCTTCCTTTCGCGCCTTTTCATTTTTCACTTTCCTTATCCCTGTTTTGGCGCCGGAATCTGTCTTGAAACGCCCAGAACGATGCCCATCTCTATAAGCTGTATCATCAGCGCCGTACCTCCGTAACTGAAGAAGGGCAAGGAAACCCCTGTGGTAGGCAGGAAGTTGGTGACCACGGAAATGTTCAAAAACACCTGTACCGCCATTAAGGTTGTGATCCCTACCACCAGCAGAGAGCCAAACCGGTCCCTGGCGTGAAGGGCGATCCAGTAACCCCGGAGGATCAAAAGCACAAACAGGATCAGGATAAGCCCCGCTCCGATAAGCCCCAGTTCCTCACAGGCGATAGAAAAGATAAAATCATTTTCCGCCTCTGGCAGAAAGCCCTGCTTCTGCCTGCCCTGGCCAAAACCTACGCCAAAAAGCCCTCCCGAACCGATGGCATACAGAGACTGGATGATCTGGTAGCCCCCGTCCCTCGGGTAGGACCAAGGGTCCCGCCACAGGTTGATCCGCTTACTCATGTAATCGGTGGTGGTGACGATCAGCGTCAGCAGCCCCACCACTGTAGTGCCTCCCAAGGCAAACCACCGCAGTTTTACACCGCCGGCAAAAAGAATGGCCGCGGCGGGGATCAGGATCAGGATAGTCCCAGACATGTGGGGCTCAAAATACATCAGCACTATGATGGCAAGCAGGATGGCCCCATAGGGCACCAGCTCCATGAATCCCCACTCATCCAAAGCATGAAAGATGACCCCCGCCGGCTTACTGGTGTCATATATTTTTTTCTTCTCCGTATTTCGCTTGCTCATCCGGGCGGAAAAATAGAGGATAACGCCCAATTTCGCCACCTCAGAGGGTTGGAAGGCGCCTATACCCGGCATTTTGAGCCACCGCTTCACGCCGTCGCTGCGGACGGTATGGAAGCCAGGGATCAGCACCAGCACCAGCAGCAGAAAAGCAAGGCCCAACACCAGCACCGACCCCCAGCGATACCACTGATAGTTGACCTTGGAGGCAATATACATCAGCACAAAACCCACCCCGGCAAAAATCGCCTGCCGGAGAAAGTAGTGGATCGCTCCGTCGCCGTGACCCTCGCTCATGGCGGTAGCATAGGAAGCGGAGAGGACCATGATGACCCCGATCCCGGTCAGAAGCACCACCAGCATCAGGAAGGGAAGGTCCATAGGCCCCCGGACCAGCTGCTGCTCCATAGTCAGGTCACGCTTCAGTTTTGGCACCACCTTCACCTCCCCGCTCCACATCCAAATTTAATATCTCCCCATGACCCCCAGATATCCCGCCACACAGAAGACTGCGGAGACAAAGGAAAACACTGCCACCACCTTCTTTTCCTTCCACCCGCACATCTCAAAATGGTGGTGAAGGGGGGCCATCTTAAAGATCCGCTTGCCATGCGTCAGCTTGAAATAGGTGACCTGGATAATATCGGACATAGTTTCGGCTATATAAACGATCCCCACCAAAACCAGAATAAGAGGCATATCGGTGGCAAAGGCCAACCCGCAGACTGCCCCCCCTAAAAACAGAGAACCCGTATCCCCCATAAATACCTTGGCAGGATAGTGGTTATAGACCAAAAAGCCCAGCAGCCCCCCCAGCAGGGCGGCGGAAAAGACCGTCAACTCGCTCTGACTCCACAGGGCGGTAACGGCAGTAAAAAATATCGCCACCGGCACCGTCACCGAAGAGGAAAGCCCATCCACCCCGTCGGTGATATTGACTGCGTTGACACAACCTACCATGACAAAGGCGGAAAAGGCCATATATACCGACCAGGGCAGGGGAATATAGGTCCTGGTAAAAGGGATATAGAGGTTGGGCCGCAGATATCCCTCATACCGCAGCAAAACCGTCATAAGGATGGCGGCGGAGAGCTGCAGCAGGAACTTCCATCCGGCAGTGAGCCCTGTATTCTGATGGTGGACCACCTTCATATAATCGTCAATAAAACCGATGATCCCAAACACCAGAGCAAAGAGGAACACATATAAGCCTCCCAGACTCCTGTCCTCCCCCAAAAAGCCTGCACCCCCGCCGGAGGTCCAGTTTACCGCAGTATGCCAGACCACTATCCCACCGATGGCAAGGATGAACATAAGTCCTCCCATGGTGGGGGTCCCCTGCTTGGACATATGCCAGGTAGGGCCGATCTCCTTGATGGACTGGCCTGCCTTCAGCCGCCGCAGCAGGGGCAGCAGCAGCCGTCCCAGCAGCACGGTGACCGCAAAGCTCACCGCCGCAATAATAAGGATACCCTGAATGGTAGAATTGACGCTTCCCATGGTTTGGTCCTCCAGCTCTTTCGTCTTAAAAATTTCCGAAATTTTGCACAGTTTGGTATTGTATCATACCGGACCGGGCTGCGCAACTATTTCCCGTTCGTCCAGACGCTGTTTTTCCCCGTTCACTTCCTGATCGGTCTCATGGCCTTTTCCTGCCAGCAGCAGAGTATCCCCCTCTTTCATCAGGGACAGCCCCAACCGGATGGCCCGGACCCGGTCTGGTTCCACGATCTTCACCTTGTCAAACTTCACCATACCCTGAAGGATATCCTCGATAATGGCCTCAGGCGGCTCGCTGCGCGGATTGTCAGAGGTGACAATGCACACATCTGCCAGATCGGCGGCGATGGCTCCCATTATGGCCCGTTTGCTCCTGTCCCGGTCCCCTCCGCAGCCAAACAGGCAGATAAGCCGTCCGTCCGTAAAATCCCGCAGGGATGTCAGAGCCTTCTCCAGCGCATCGGGGGTATGGGCATAGTCAATAATGACCGTCCCCGGGCCGGAGCGGGGGACCACCTCCATCCGTCCCTTCACGCCAGGGGCATGACCCAGCGCGGCTGCCGCCTTTTCCAGCGGAAGTCCCAAAGCCTTGGCACAGCCAAGGGCACATAGGCCGTTATAGAGGGTAAAGCCCCCGGGGATCCCCAGGCTCACATGGGCCAACTCTTCCCGGGCCACGGCCTCAAACTCGATACGTCCGGGAGAGAGGCGAAGGTTTTTCGCCGTCAGGTCCGCTCCATCCCGGCTCTCGGAATAGGACAGCTTTTCTCCCGGTACCGTCTCCCAATAGTATCGCCCCGCCTCATCGTCCAGATTCAGCACCGCGGTATCACATTGGGTAAAAAGCCGTCCCTTGGCCCGCCTGTACTCCTCCATAGTCTTATGGAAGTCCAGATGGTCCTGGGTCAGATTGGTAAAGGCTCCCACCGCAAAGCGGATCCCATCTACCCGGTGCATACACAGGGCATGAGAGGACACCTCCATCACCACATGGCTGCATCCCGCGTCTGCCATTTTCCGCAGCCAGCGCTGAAGGTCCCAGCTTTCCGGGGTAGTGCGTTGAGCGGGAAAGCGCTCCTCCCCGATCCGCACCTCATTGGTGCCGATCAGCCCCGCAGGGCTTCCCAAAACCTCCTGGAGCATCCCCCACAGCAGGGTGGTGGTAGTGGTCTTTCCATTGGTCCCAGTGACCCCTATCACCGCCAGCTCTTTGGCCGGATGTCCAAACCAGTTAGCCGAGAGGGCGGCCAGAGCCGCCCGGCTGTCGGGGACAAGGAGCACGTCCTCCCCCTCCTCCGCCACCACGGCGGCAGCCCCGCAGGCCTTGGCTTCCTCTATATACCGGTGTCCGTCCGTCTTATACCCGCGCAGGGCCACATAAACTTCACCGGGCTTCATGGTCCTGGTGTCATAGGAGATCCCTTCCACTTCCAGTTCCTGCGGTACCTGACCTTCAAAGCCCGTACCCTCCAACAATTCGTTCAGACGCATACGAACACCTCACCCTAACTCAGAATGGATGGGGTCTGTCTCTCTTCCTCCCTTACCTGTCTTTAGTCTATCATGGTATTGTCCGAGAACACGCATTCCACCACCGTACCCCGCTCCACCATCGTTCCCGGTGAAAGCTCCTGACCGGCCACAGTGGCCCCAGCGGACATATAGCTGCTGGAACCGCTCACCTTCAGGTAGAGTCCGCTCTGAGCCAGCAATTCCTGGGCCTGGACGGCGGTCCTGCCCCGGGCGTCGGGGACCATCACCAGATCGGTCGGCTTCTCCTGGCCCAGGTATAGGATGATCTCGCTGCCGCTGGGGATCACCGCTCCTCCGCTGGGGATCTGGGCCGTGACGGTCTCCCCCTCCCCCACAGTGCGGACGGTAAAGCCCATGTTCCGGGCCGCCTCCGCTCCGATCTGGGCCGTCTGGCCCACCACTTTGGGCACGGTCACGTCGATCTTGGCCCGTTCCGCCTCGGTGTAAGTCTTTTCTAGACCCATATGGTCCAGAATGTCCTCCAATAATTCCCCCGCCATAACGGCCGCCATATTACCGCCGGAGATGTAATAATCCCGTTGGGTGGTGTGGCCCCCGTGAACGGCGGGCTTGGGCGCGTCGTAGGCCAGCAGCACCACGATCTGGGGATCGTCTGCAGGGGCAAAGCCCAGGAAGGACACGATGGTCCGATCCTCTCCCCGGCGGCTTTCCACCGTCTCAGAGGAACCGGTCTTGCCGCCGATCCGGTAACCGGGGACATAAGCCCGCTTTCCCGTACCGCCGTTGACCACTCCTTCCAGGATGGTCCGGCAGCGCTCGGAGGTCTCCTCGCTGACCACCTGCCGCACCTCGGTAGGTTCTGTCTGCTGCAAGACCGTACCATCGGGGGCGGTGATGGACTGCATTACATAAGGCTGCATCAGATGTCCCCCGTTGATCACCGCTGAAGCGGCAGTGATCAACTGGATGGGGGTAGCCTGAAAACCCTGTCCAAAGGAGGCTGTAGCCAGATAGGTATTCTGCTGGGTGCTGGGCGCGGTAAATTTCTCCCGGTCCCAGACGATACTCTTGCCCTCTCCCTGCATATCGATACCCGTCTGCTCCAAGAAGCCAAAGTCCTCCAGATAGTCGTAGAACTTTTCCGCCCCCAGGGCCTGACCGATCATCATAAAGGCCGGGTTGCAGGAGTTGGCTACCGCAGTGGCCAGATCCTGACTGCCGTGGCCAGGAGCCTTTTTGGAACAGCTGATCGCATCATTTCCCACCTTATAATAGCCGGGGCAGTAATAGGTAGAGTTTTCATTGATGACCCCTTCCTCCAGCGCCGCCGCCAGCACCATGGATTTGAAAGTGGACCCCGGCTCGTAGGAGTCGTTCATGGCCTTGTTTCTCCAATGCTGGTTCTGCACCTTCTCTAAAGCGGCCTTGTAAGCCTCCTCCGTGGCGGCTGGGTCAGCCTTCACTGTCTCCAGATACTCATTCAGCACCGGGTCTGTCACAGTCCAGGGGTCGTTCAGATTGTAATCCGGAGAGTTGGCCCAGGCCTTGATGGCCCCCGTCTTGGGGTCCATGGCAATGACAAAGCCTCCGTTCTGCACATCGAACATCTCCACCCCCTTCTCCAGGATCCGCTCACAGTAATACTGGATGGTGGCGTCCACCGTCAGGTGGATGGTATTGCCGTCGGAGGCGTCATAGTAATCCTGGAAAGAGTATTTCATCTCCTTGCCTGAAGCGTCCTTGGCAGTGACCACCCGTCCCATCTCTCCCGCCAATGTCTCCTCGTAGAGGGCCTCCATACCATAGGCGCCCCGGTTGTCGTTTTTCCAGTTCACCCAACCGATGAGCTGGGCGCCCAGGGAACCGTAAGGATAGTATCGCTTGGTGGTGGGAACCAAAAAGATGCTGTTGGAGAGATGCTTCTCTTTGATCAGGTTGCGTACCTCGTCCGATACCTCCAGCTCCACCCGGCTGGCGGCTACCTCATAATAGCTGTTTTTCTCCAGCTTTTTCAGCACCGCCTCCGGGTCAAGGCCCAGGATGGCGGAAAGGGCCGCGGCCACCTCGTCGACCTCGGGCCGGGGATAGTACCCCTTCTTCTCGGTGAGCACCCGCCCGCTGGCGTCGGTATATTTGTCATCCCAGCGCTTTTGGAGCGCTTCAAAATCTTTGGGGGAAAGGATCACATCATAGACCGTGGCGGACATGGCCAGCACACTGCCGTTACAATCCAGGATCTCCCCCCGGTTAGCCGAGACGGCGTTATCCATAGTCTGCTGGTCAATGGCCCGTTGCTGATACAAGGCGTGGTCCCGGATCTGAATGGTGTATAACCTGAAAAACAGTGGCAGAAAGGTGATCAGTCCAAACAAGAGCATCAGGAAGATCGTCCGGCGGAGGATGACTCGGTTGGCCTTCCGGTCCGGCGGATTCCAATAGGACTCGGACCGGCCCCCTTCTCTATTGGGATTCCCCACGGTTTTTCCCCCTTTCATCACGCAAGGGCGTAAGAAACCTATTCTTACGCCCTCTCTCTTTTTGACTGCCGCAGCAGTCTATTTTCTCTTTGGTGTTCTCAAAAACATATGCCAGAGTGGTTTAGAAATATGACAGGATCGTCCCCACGATCTCCTCCAAACTGTCCAGAAAACTACCGGAGGTCCCGCCCTGATCATAAAGAACTACGCTGTCAGGCTCGGTCAGGTCCACATAGACCATCTGTCCCGCCTGGGGACGACTCATGGAGCCGTCTGAGGTAACGGCCTTCTCAATGGTGCCCAAATCGTAAGCCAGTTCATATCTGGCCCGGAGGGTGGCCTCTTCACTCTGAAGCTGGGTCATCTCTGAGTTGAGGCTCACCACCGTATTGGAGATAGTGGTGAGTTGTACATAACTCATAAGGATCATCACCGCCAGCGCCGCCACCGCGCCAAAGCCGGCCACAGCGAACAGAGACACCTTTCCCGCCGGACGCACCGCCACCTTGGGGCGGGAGAGCTCCTGATTCCGGGGGCGGACCTGGGGACGGGGGCGGAGGATCTCCTCCTCTTCGGGGATACGTACGGCGGAGCCGTCGTATTGGTAATTCAGATTCCGATAGGGATCATAGCTGCTCCGTCTTACGGTCTCCGTCATTGCTCCTCACTTCTCTTTCCTTTGTGTAAAACTTCTTCTACAGCTTCTCCCCAATCCGCAATTTTGCGCTGCGGGAACGGGGGTTTTCCCGCAACTCTTGTTCACCCGGCAGGATGGGCTTTCTGTTCACCAGTTTCAGTTCAGGTTTTTTACCGCACACGCACACAGGAAAATCCGGAGGGCAGGTACAGCCCCTGGCAAAGCTGTTATACCCCATCTTCACGATCCGGTCCTCCAAAGAGTGGAAGGTAATGATACATAACCTTCCTCCCCGGGAAAGCAAAGGCACCGCCTGCTGGATGACCCGCTCTGCCGCGGTCAGCTCATCATTGACAGCGATGCGGATCGCCTGGAAGGTCCGCTTGGCGGGGTGCTGCTTCTCCCGGAGGGCCTGGGACGGCATGGAAGAGCGGATCACATCCACCAGTTCAAAAGTCGTCTCAATGGGTCTTTGTCCCCTGACCCGGACGATGGCTCCCGCAATGGCGGGGGCGTACCGCTCCTCTCCATATTGGTAGAGGATGCGCCGCAGCTCCTCTTGGGGCCACTCATTGACCACCGTCCGGGCCGTCAGGGGTTGACTCTGGTCCATCCGCATGTCCAGCGGGGCGTCGTGCATATAGGAGAAACCTCTCTGGGGGTCGTCCAGCTGGGGAGAGGAGACCCCGAAGTCAAAGAGCATTCCATCTATGGGAGGGGCTTTTCTCTCCGCCAGAAGAGAGGCAAGGTCGGTGAAGTTGCCGTGGATGAGGGTCACCCGCTCCAGCCAGGGGGACAGCTTGTCCCCGGCGGCCTCAATGGCCGCCATATCCCGGTCGATGCAATAGAGGCGGCCTGTGGTGAGCCGTCTGGCGATCTCCCGGGAGTGTCCCGCCCGGCCCAGAGTACCGTCTACGTATACGCCGTCCGGTCTGATGTTCAACCCTTCGACGCACTCGTCCAGCAGGACCGGACGGTGAGTATACTGCTCTTCCATCGCCTTAGAAACCCAAAGCTTCCATGCAAGCGGACATCTTCTCGGGAGTCATCTCTTCCTCCTCCTGGGCGTTCCATGTCTCAGCGGACCAGATCTCAGCTCGGTCGTTGACGCCGATGATCACCACATCCTTGTCCAGGGCCGCATACTTCCGCAGCTTCTGCGGCACTACGATACGGCCCTGACTGTCCAACTCGCACTTGCTGGCATTGGCAAACAGGGGCCGCATGGCCTTGGACTGGCTCATGGGGAGGGAGGCAAATTTTTCGGTAAAGCGCTCCCAGGTCTCCTGGGGATAGATGGCCAGGCAGGCGTCCACGCCCATGGCCAGGTAGAAGGACACGCCCAGCTCCTCCCGCAGTTTGGAGGGAATGAACAACCTGCCCTTGGCGTCGATGGAATGTTCATATGTGCCGGTCATGTCCTCACCTCCCCACTTCAATGTCCTTTTATGGTCTTTTGCTCCATTTCGCTCCACTACGCTTCTTAGTATACCTTCTCTGTAACAAAATTGCAATACTAAACTGGAATTTTTCTCTTGGAATTTTTACTTTTTTTCCGGGTGAAAATGGACCTTTTCAGCACGATTCTTAAAAATTGTTTTTCTTTGTAATTTTTTATCACACTTTATGGCCGGTCCTTCCCTTTTTTGTCCCAAGATATTGTGTTCGCCCTGTTTCGCCCCTTTTCAAGGGGAATTTTTGCCCCATTTTTCCACGCCAGAACATTTTTTTACCTGCCTAACGCAAAAAAATCCCCTGGAGAGGGATATCCTCTCCAGGGGATTTTTCTCAGTTGATTCCGGGTCTCAGCCCTCAGCCTCTGCGTCAAAGGGCTTATTCTGGGGTTTGGCCGGAGCCTGGGGCTGGCCCTGAGCAGGCTCGGCCATCCCTGCGGCCGTGGCACGGAAACGGGTCCGGGACTTTTTGATCTCGTCATAGGCCTCGGCCACCGCCTCCTCGGTGCGGCGCAGGGCGTCGTCGCAATAGCGGTTGGCTGCCTGCTTCAGTTCCCGGGACAGCTCCTCGGCCTTGCGGCGCATCTCCTCACTCTCCCGCTTGGCTTTGGCCAGCAGCTCGTTTTCTGCCAGCATCTGCTTAGCCCGTTCCTCGGCCTGCTGGATCAGGAGGTCCCCCTCTCGCTTGGCGGAGGCCAGATAGTCGTTCCGGGCAGCCAGGAGTTTCTTGGCCTCAGCCAGCTCCATAGGGAAGGCACTGCGGATCTCATCGATCCGATCCAGGGCGTCGGACCGGTCCACCATGCACTTATCCGAGGACAGGGGCACGCTCTTGGCCTCCTCGATCATTTCAAACAGCATGTCCAGCAGTTCATTGACGTCGCTCGCCATCACAGTTTCCTCCTGCTTTTCATTTTTTCTTCCACATCCCCGATGATCTCCCGGGGTACGAAGTCGCTCAGGTCCGCCCCGTAGGACGCCATCTCCTTCACCACACTGGAGCTGAGGTAGGTATACTTGGTGCTGGAGGGGATAAAGATGGTCTCCAGCCGGGGGTTCAGCTTCCGGTTGATGAGGGCCATCTGGAGCTCGTACTCATAGTCGGACACCGCCCGGAGCCCCTTCACCAGGGTACAGGCCTTCTTCTCCCGGGCGTACTCAGCCACCAGGGCGGAGGACCGGTCCACCTCCACATTGGGAAGCTTCTCCACCGTCCGGCGGATGAGCTCCACCCGCTCGTCGGGGGTAAAAAGGCCCGTATCGGCCTTCTCGGAATTGACCATAACGGCTACGATGAGTTTATCAAAGCAGGCGGCGGCCCGCTTGATGATATTCAGATGCCCCAGGGTGATGGGGTCAAAGCTGCCGGGGTAGATGGCGGTCTTCAACGGTTTGTCACATCCTTGTCTTGGCTCAGCCGTTGGCGCGGCGGTGGTA
>CATKDV010000144.1:0-10883 GCA_949746985.1 uncultured Eubacteriales bacterium
CGGAAACCCCGGCGGCGCCCGCATTGTGGGGGCTATGAAGGAGCTGACCGGCAAGGCCGTCAACCCCATCGTAGTGGCCGGAGGCACCAGCTACACCGGCAACGCCATTTCTGAGGTGAACCACGGAAGCTCGGTCAACGATATGTATAAGGCTATGGGAGTCCAGTTCGTAAATGTGGGCAACCACGACTTTGACTGGTCTAACGCAGACAACCGGGAGGAATGTTTCCAGACTTGGGAGGAGGAGGGCGGCTTTACCTTCCTCAACGCCAACGTGCGCACTACTGAAGGAGAGAATGTCTTTACCAAAGCCGGCGTTGTCGAGTTGGACGGGGTAACTGTGGGCCTCTTTGGCGTCATTGACCCGGAAAATTATGGCATTATCTCCTCTTTCAACACCGAGGGGATCCAGTTTACCGACGCGGTGAAGGAAGGCGTCCAAGTCATCCAAGACCTTCGGCGCAATAACGGCTGTGATGTTATCATCATGATGGCCCACATGTTCTCCAGCCAAGCGCAGCCCGATGATGAGCATCCCATCGAGGGCGCCTTGGCTGAGTATATCCCCGCTCTCAACGCCGCCTGCAAGGAGGCCGGAGAGGCTGGACCCGACGCTGTGTTCGGAAGCCAATGCGGTCAGCCCCAATGCGGACTGGTGGACGGGGTGCCCGTGGTGAAGGCCCAGAACTATGGCCGGCTCATTGCCCAGCTAAACATCAAAATAGACGGCGGTAAGACCACCGTTACCCCCTCCCTCCATCCCCTGACCCAGATCACTGTGAACGAGGGGGACGAGGTCGTCAGTCTGCTGGGCACCACCGAAACCACCCGGGAGGAAATTCCGGAGGACAAGGAGTTCAAGGCAGTCTACGACAAGTACAACGAGGCTTTGGCTGAAATGATGGACGCCCCCCGGGGCACCTCTGACGCGGACTTCAGCTATGCCGACGCAGAAAGCCAGTTTGCCTATCAAAAGTGGTATCTGCGTCAGAACCTGTACTACATCAACCATGTCTATGGCGAGCCTACGGTGGCTTATTTCCAGAACACCGGGGGCATCCGTAATATCGGCGCCACTGTGGTGAAAGCGGGAGACCCCATCGCGCTGCGGCTTCTCTACACGGTGGCTCCCTTTGATAATTACATCGTCACGATGGATATGACGGGTAAGGATATCAAGACCTTGCTTTCGGGCAAGAGCCAGTATGGCGAATATACCTCCTTAAAGCAGTATGGCTTTGACGTGACCTACAAGGCCGGGGAGTTTGAGGCCAACGGCGAGCTGGAATCGGTAAAACTCAACGGCGAGGACATCAAGGACGATGAGGTCTATCACATCGCCTGCAACACCTTCCTGTATCCCGGCCCGGGAGACAGCATGGACTTCTCCGCCGGGACCAACGCCAAGAATATCAATGTTATCAATCGAAACGCCGTGCTGGAAGCTATTCTGGACCAGAGCGCTACTTTGAAGGACATATCCGACGGCGACGTGGTCTGGGTGAGTAATGAGACGACCAGCTATGCTCCCGCCGCCTATGACTCCAAGGCTGTTGTGGAAGGCACCGCCCTTTTGAATGTGGGAGCCAATGCGGCGGAATACACCGTTGTATCTCCCTATACCAACCCCTACACCACTGACGGCACGGTGAGCAACACCTACCACTTGAACGTGGTCCGGGGCTATGCCGACCAAGCCCTGATCCCCGCCGGCCAAGTGGAGGCCGTCAACGCCCTCACTGCCAAGGGGATCTTTAAGGGCAACGGCGAGGGCAAGTTTGCCGCTGAGACCGAGCTGACCATGAACGAGCTGGCGGTGCTGCTGGCCCGGGCCGCCGGGGCGGAGCTCACCACCGATCCCATGGACTGGGCCGCTCCCGCCGTGGCTTGGTGCCTGGAGAAGGGCGCCCTTATCTCCGGCTTTGAAGGCACTTCCGCCATGAGCCCGGACACCCTCCAGTATGCCGCCAAGGTCCTCTTCGGCGCTGAGACCTCTGTGTCCCTCTCCCCCACCATCACCCGGGGCGAGGCGGCTCTGGCCTTGGCCCAGCTGTTGGACCTTCCCCTGTCCGGTTCCTTGACCAAGAGTTGAAGCTGCCCGTCATCCCCCGAGTAGCGCTACATGGGGGCCAAGGGCGCCGCTGTGGTCATGCGGCGGGACCATGCCCCCCCTGCCGGAGTGCCTCATGGGCGCTTCCTACTACTATGGCGTGGAGCCGGGCACCAACCAATATACTCAGATCGTCAATACCACTGCTAAGAACCTGAAGTCCCCTTTCCAAGCGGAGGATATCGCTTCCGCCGACTTGGCAAAAGAGGCTGAGGAATGCCTGAAGGAGCCTGGCGTCACCGACGCTGAGATCGCCGCGGCCCGGGCTAACTTGGGCTGAGAAGCTGCAGTAAAAAAGGCCGTCCCTTTCAAGGGGACGGCCTTTTCTTATCTTATTTTCCGTTTTCCAAGCCGCTGAGTTTTATCCATCTGCCGCTCTTCCAGCGCCAGATGCACAGGACACCCCGGAGGATGAGGTCCACCGCCATGCCTCCCCAGACCCCGGCAAGGCCCAGGTCAAAGTGAAGCACCAGCAGGCAGGACAGGGGGACCCGGACGCACCACATGCCCGCAAGGCCCACCATCATGGGAAACTTCACGTCGTTGACTCCCCGGAGGACGTTGGTGAGGATAATGCTGACGGCGAAGAAAGGCTCGGCAAAGGCTACCACCCGGAGGGCGAGGGCGGCCTGGCCCACCACCGCCGGGTCGGAATTGAACAGGGAGGCCAAGGCCGGGGCGAAGAGGAACAGGAGGGTCCCCGTCACCGTACACAGGACGAAGCCGATGAGCCCGGTGAGGGTCCCGTAGGCTTGGGTATCCTCCCGATCCCCCGCCCCCACCGACTGGCCCACCAGGGCGATGGCGGCGTAGCCGATGCCGAAGGCGGGCAGGTAGCACAGGCCCTCGGCAGTGGTGGCGATGTTGTTGGCGGCCAGGGCCACGGTGGTGAGGGCGTGGCCCACCAGGGCGGTCATGGCGATCTGGCCCATGTTGACGATGACCCGCTCCACCGCGGAGGGTACCCCCAGATCCACCGCCCTGCGGATAATATCCCGGTCAGGGGCAAAGCCCTCCCGGAGGGAGGTGGCGTAGCCCTGCTGCCGGAAGGCGGCGACGGCGGCGGGAAGCCCGGCGCAGGTGATGGCGATGGCGGTGGCCACGGCGGCCCCCTCCACCCCCCAGCCCGCCCCGGGGATGGTGAGGCCCTGCCACTGGCGGGTGGGGTAGATAAGAAAGAAGTTCAGCACCAGGTTGAGAAGGTTGGTGGCGGTGTTGAACAGCAGAGGGGATTTGGTGTTGCCCATGCCCCGCAGCACCGCCCCGAAGACGATCATCAGGCAGTTGAAGGGCAGGGCGGCACAGTAGATACGCATATAGTTGGCCGCATGGGGGAGCACCTCGGGCTTGGCCCCCAGCCAGCGGGGGATGGAGGCGCCCAAAGCCTCGTATAGGGCGCAGGTCAATACGCCGCAGACCACCGCGGCGAGAAAGGTCTGGCGGATGATCTTCCTGACCCGTTCCGGGTCGCGGGCCCCTACGGCGTTGGAGATCTGGACGGAGTAGCCCACTCCCACCCCCGCCATGATCCCGTGGACCAGCCAGATAGGGGGGCCGTTTACCGACACGGCGGCGGAACCTACCGCCCCCAGGACCCCCACCATGGCGGTGTCCACGTAGGAGACCATCGTATTCAAGACCTGCTCGATGATGGCGGGCCAAGAGAGGCTCCACAGGCGGCGGAGGCGGGGGCCTTGGCCCTTGAGTTGCAGCGCGGTCGCCATGTATCTCACACTCCTGTCAGGTCAAAATAGGGGACGTATTCTCCGCTGGCGGCGGCCTCCCCTTGGATGTAGCCGGGAAGGTCCAGGGCCGCCATATAGGCTTGGGCAGAGCGGATCTCGCTTGGGCGCAGTTTCCGGTTTATCTCCGGGTACTCCGAGGCACGGCCCAGGGGGACGTACTGGCTCATGAGGGAAAAGCAGACGGTTTTCGGAGGAAAGGTCTCCGCCACCCAGTCCATCACCGCCTTGGCCTCATGGAGGCCGCCGGGGAGAAGAAGGTGGCGGATGACGGTCCCCCGCTTCAGAAGGCCCTCTCCGTCAAAGACGCAGGGGCCGGTCTGGCGGACCATCTCCCGGATCGCGGCGGCAGCCGCCGCCGGGTAGTCGGGAGCGGCGGAGTATCGTTGGGCGCGGGCAGGGTCTAAGTATTTTAGGTCGGGCAGGTAGATCTGCACCTTTCCCTCCAGCATCCGGAGGGTCTCCACCCTCTCGTAGCCGCCGGTATTCCAGACTACGGGGACGGGCAGGGGATCGGCCAGAGCCTCTAAGACGGCGTGGGCAAAGTGGGTGGGGGTCACCAGGTTGATGTTGTGGGCCCCCTGGGCGATCAGCTCCCCAAAGATTTGGCGCAGCCGCTCCACGGTTATGGGTTTTCCGTGGCCCTCCTGACTGATGAGGCTGTTCTGGCAAAAGACACAGCGCAGGTTACAGCCGGAGAAGAACACCGTTCCCGAACCACGGGTCCCGGAGATGGGGGGTTCCTCCCAAAAGTGGAGGGCGGCCCGGGCCACCACGGGGAGGGATGGCATGGCACACACCCCGCCGGGGACGGCCGGGGATCGTTCCGTCCGGCAACTCCTGGGGCATTGGGCGCAGAGCATGGTCTTCCCTCCTTTTTCAGAGAAAAAGAGCGCCGCGTCCGCGGCGCTCTCCCTTTTCCGTGTATCTGACAGACTCAGTCTTCAAAGTTGCCGGAAATGAGCTCGATAAGCCCGTCCACGGCCTCCTTCTCATCCACGCCGTCAGCGATCAGGTTGATGGCGGTGCCCTTGACCACACCCAGGGACAAAACGCCCAGCAGACTTTTGGCGTTCACCCTCCGCTCGTCCTTTTCCACCCAGATGGAGCACTTGAACTCGTTGGCCTTCTGGATAAAGAAGGTGGCGGGACGGGCGTGGAGACCCACCTGGTTATTGACGACAGCCTCTCTGGTATACATAGAAGTTCCCTCCCCAAAACGCGATTGGGTCTATTGCTAAACCTATCATATCAAATTTCAAATCTACAGTCAACGGCATTTTCACCAAATCGAACTCCGGAGGGAAGTCCTTTGCGGGGAGTTTACCGAAGAGGGGGTCATTTCAGCTCCGCGATGGTCACCCCGTCCTCCCCTTCTCCGTAGCGGCCGGGGCGGAAGGTCTTCACATAGCGGCTGCGCTTGAGATGGTCCCGGACGGCGGCGCGCACCGCGCCGGTGCCCTTGCCGTGGATGATGCCGACCTCCTGGAGCCTGCCCATGACGGCGTTGTCCAGGAAGCGGTCCAGCTCCATCACCGCCTCGTCCCCCGTCATACCCCGCAGGTCCACCTCGGGGGAGGCTCCCAGGGAGCGAAGCTGGTGGGTGGCACGGGCTGCCACCTTCTGGGCCGACTGCCGGGTCTCGCTCTCGGTGACCCGGACTTCGGCCTGGGTGGCGGTGAGCTTCAGGATACCCGCCTGGAGCATAAGGGTCCCATCCTTTTTCACGTCCAGGACGGCGGCTCTGGTCCCCGGCATCTTCACAAGCTCCACCGTGTCCCCCTTTACCGCGGGGCGGGTGGGGGGAGGAAGGGGCGTTTCCGGAGCTTTGCCCAGCTTACCCTCGGCCTCGTTCAGGCCCCGGCGGAGACCTGCCCGGGCCTCGTTGACCCGCTGCCAGTCCTGGTCCTCCCGGCTCTTTTTCCGCATATCATCCAGCTCTTTGAAGGTCTCGTCGGCGGCTCTCCGGGCCTCCTCCAGGATGGCCCGGGCCTCAGCCTGGGCCCGCTCCAGGGCCTTGGCGCGCTGTTTTTCCAGGTCGTCCCGGTACTGCTGGGCCTTCTCTCTGGCCTCCTGGGTCTCCCGGCGGAGAAGGCGGGCGGCCTCCTTCTCCCTCTCCATCTCCTGGCGCTGGCGGTCCAACTGGGTGAGCACATCCTCAAAGCGGACGTTCTCGGCGTTGACCCGCCCGGCCGCGGCGTCGATGACGTGCTCAGGGAGGCCCAGACGGCGGGAGATGGCAAAGGCGTTGGACTTGCCGGGGATGCCGATGAGCAGTTTGTAGGTGGGGGCCAGAGTCTCCACGTTGAATTCGCAGGAGGCGTTCTCCACCCCGGGGGTGGTCATGGCGTAGACCTTCAGTTCGGCGTAGTGGGTGGTGGCGGCCACCAAGGCCCCCAGGGAGCGGGTCTCCTCAATGACGGCCGCCGCCAGGGCGGCTCCCTCCACCGGGTCGGTGCCTGCGCCCAGCTCATCGTAGAGGACCAGGGTCTTATCGTCCGCCTGGGAGAGGATGCCCACAATGTTCACCATATGGGAGGAGAAGGTGGACAGGCTCTGGGCGATGGACTGCTCGTCCCCGATGTCGGCCAGGACCCGGTCAAAGACCATCATGCGGCTCTCCCCCGCCGCGGGGATGTGGAGACCGCACTGGGCCATGAGGATCAGAAGGCCCAGGGTCTTGAGGGTCACGGTCTTGCCGCCGGTGTTGGGGCCGGTGATGACCAGAGTGTCGAAGTCCTCCCCCAGCCAAAGGTCGTTCTTCACCGCCGTGTCCCGGTCCAGAAGGGGGTGGCGGGCCCCCTCGAAGCGGACGCCCCGCTCCACGATCTTGGGGGCCATGCCCCGCATACGGAGGGAGAGGCCCGCCTTGGCGAAGATCAGGTCCAGCATCACAAGGAAGTCGTAGTCCTGGGAGATGTCCTCTTTGTGGAGGGCGCACTGGGCGGAGAGCTGGGCCAGGATGCGCTCGATCTCCTTGGTCTCCTTGGCCTCCAGCTCCCGCAGCTCGTTGTTGGCCTTCACCACCCCCATGGGTTCGATGAAGAAGGTGCCGCCGCTGGAGGAGAGGTCGTGGACCAGGCCGGGGACGTCGTTTTTGTGCTCGGACTTGACAGGGACCACGTAGCGGCCGTTTCGCTGGGTGATGATGTTCTCCTGGAGGTATTTGGACTGGTTGGAGGAGATGAGCTTTTGCAGGATATCCCGGACCCGGGCCGCCGTGGCCCGCTTTTTCCGGCGGATATCGGCAAGCTCGGGACTGGCGGCATCGGCGATCTCCTCCTCAGAGAGGATGGAGCCGGTGATCTCCTCCTCCAGGCCCCGGTTGGCGGTAAGGCCCCGGAAGAGGGGGTCCAGAGGGGTCTTCTCCTTGCTGTCGGCGGCGTACTCGATGCAGCTCCGGGCGCAGCGGAGGACAGCGGCCACCTCCAAAAGCTCCCGGGTATTGAGGCTGCCCCCCATGTCGGCCCGCTGGAGGGAGGCACGGACAGGCTTCACCCCCCCGAAGTAGGGGGCACCCCGGAGGGAGACCAGGTCCACGGCGGCGGAGGTCTCTGCCAAGGCTCTCTCCACGTCGTCAGGGTCGGCGAGGGGGCGCAGGGAGAGGGCACGGTCCTTGCCCTCGTCGGTGACCGCCTCGTGGGAGAGGAGCTCCAGGACCCGGGGAAGCTCCAGGGTCTCGATGGATTTTTCGAAGAGTTCGTCTTTCATGGTTTGATACCTCAAGATGGAAAGTGGGGACGGCGCTCTACACAAGCAGAGAGCCTATCTGATAGATGAGAAAGGCCATACCGTAGGCCACCGCCACCTGGAAGCAGACCGAGAAGGCCGTCCACTTCCAGCTTCCCGACTCCTTTTTGATGACGCCGATGGTGGCGGCGCAGGGGACGTAGAGAAGGCAGAAGACCATAAGGCAGTAGGCGTTGAGGGGGCCGAAGCCCATGGCGGCAAGGCCGGCGTGGACCGCCGCCATGCCGGCGGCGGAGTTCACGTTGGCCACCCGGAAGAGGATGGCGGTGGAGGAGACCACCACCTCCTTGGCGGAGACGCCGGCGATGATGGCCACCACGATGGGCCAGAAGCCCAGGCCCGCCGGGGCCATTATGGGGGCCAGGGCGTGGCCGATGCCGGCGGCAAAGCTCTCCTCCATAGCGGCAGTATACCCCGCCGGGCCAAAGTTCAGCAGGAACCACAGGAGGATGGAGGCCACGAAGATGATGGTGCCCGCCTTGGTGAGGTAATCCTTCACCTTTTCCCACACGTAGACCCGGACGGTACGGGCGGAGGGCATCTTATACTCGGGAAGCTCAATGAGCAGGGGGCTGCGCTCCACCCCTTTGTTTCTCTCCAGGGACTGGATGACCCCGGCGGTGACCAGGGCCACCAGGATGCCGATGAGGTACATGGAGTAGGCGGCGACCATGGCGTACCTCCCAAAGAAGAGCTGGGAGAAGAGGATATAGATGGGAAGGCGGGCCGAGCAGGACATGAAGGGGGTCACCAGCATGACCTTGAACCGGTCCCGGCGGCTCTCCAGGGCGCGGGAGGCCATGATGGCGGGGACCGAGCAGCCAAAGCCCAGGACCATGGGGAGAAAGGCCCGGCCCGAGAGGCCCAGCCTGCCCATGACCCCGTCCATGATGTAGGCCACCCGGGCCATGTAGCCCGTGTCCTCCAGAAAGGCCAGGGCCAGAAAGAGGATGAAGATATTGGGCAGGAGGGTCAGGATGCTGCCCACGCCGGCGATGATGCCATCGGTGATGAGGGCCACCAGCAGCTCCCCCACCCCCCAGCCGGTGAGGGTCGCCCCCACCCGGGCGGAGAACCACTCCACCCCCAGCTCGAAAAAGCCGGCCAGGAAGTCCCCCACGGTGAAGGTGAGGAAGAACACCATTGCCATGATGCCCAGGAAGATGGGAAGACCCCAGATCGGGTGGGTCAGGAGCCGGTCCGCCTTCTCGGTCATGGCGGCCTTCTCCTCCCGGTGGACCAGGACCTCGGCCATGATCTCCTCGATGAAGTCGTATTTCTGGTTGATGATCTCGGTCTCGCAGCTCTCGTCCAGGATGCCGGGAAGGTCCAGGGGACATTTTTTGACGATCTCCTCATCCCCCTCCAGCAGCTTGATGGCATGCCAGCGGGGATCCTCCAGCCCGGGCCATTTCCGTTTGAGGGCGGTCTCCACCGCGTCAATGCGGAACTCCATGACCTCGTCGTAGACCATGGCGTACTTTTCGTGCTTGGACAGGTCTGCCGTCTTGGTCCCGCCGTGCCACTCGTGCTCGTGGATGATGGGGTCCCGGCGGGGAGCCTCGGCGTGGTGGGCGGCGGCATGCATCAGGACCTCAAGTCCCGTCCGCTTCCGGGCGGAGACAGGGATGACAGGAACGCCCAGCATCTCGGGCAGGCGGTGGAGGTCGATCTCCATGCCCCGCTTCTGGACCACGTCCATCATGTTGAGGGCCACCACCACAGGCTTACCCAGCTCCAAAAGCTGGAGAGTCAGGTACAGGTTTCGCTCCAGGGCGGAGGCGTCCACCACGTCGATGATCACGTCCACCTCATCAGAGAGGATGAACCGGCGGGAGACCTGCTCCTCCATGGTGTAGGCGGTGAGGGAGTATGTGCCGGGAAGGTCCACCAGACGGACCTCCACCCCGTGGTCCCTCATCACCCCCTCCACCCGCTCCACAGTGACCCCGGGCCAGTTGGCCACCTTCAGGTTGGAGCCGGTATAGGCGTTGAAGAGGGTAGTCTTGCCGCAGTTGGGATTGCCGATAAAGGCCACCGTTAATTGCTTTCCCATGTCATATTACCTCGATCTTTTCCGTGATGCCCCGGCCCATGGCGAAGCGCGCCCCCCGGACCTTGAGGATCAGAGTCCCGCGGTCCTTGCTCCCCAGAATGGAGACCCTGCCGCCGATGGTCATACCGATGGCCTCCAGGCGGTGCTCCACCTGGTCGGGAAGGTCAATTTTTGTCACGGCGTAGCTTTGTCCGATGGCTCCTTTGTCCAGTGTCATGTGGATGCCTCCATATGTTTCGCTTTTTGCACGGGCAGCTGTCCCCAGACGCCCGGTCCGACGGGACGCCGGCCTTACAATACCAGGCCTTTATAAAAATCCAATGTGTGGAAGCCCCGCTCCAGCTGGGTCAGCAGAAAGCTCTCCGCCGCCCCCGCCAGAAGGGACAAGCTTTTGTCCGGGATCTGGAAGGAAAACAACCGCTTGGGATCCCCGTATGCGATATACCGCAGGGCCGCCAGACTGGGAGCGTCCAGAGGCATGGAGATGCCCGCGTCCCCCAGTTCCCTCCGGCAGCTCCGGCAGTGGAGCACCCCCTCGGACAGATTGAGGAAGGGCTCCGCCGGGGCTTCCTCCCCGCAGACGGCGCAGCCGTCCACCAGGGGCTCGTAACCCGTGAGGCAGCAGAGCTTCCACTCAAAGGCCGCCTTCACCACCGCCGGGGGCTTGCAAAGCTTATCCAGGGCGTAGAGAGAGTTAAGGAGGAGGGGGAGAAGGCCGGGGGTCTCCACCCCCTCCTCGCTCACCGCCTCGCAGACTTCGGCAAAATAGGTCCCCAGGGCCAACTTTGTGAGGTCGGAGCGCAGGCCCCGGAACTCCTCCTGGGTGGCCCCCTCCTTCAGCGCCCAGCGGTCCTGGTAGTCGTAGAGGGTCATATCGGAGAAGACCAGAAGCTGGGCAGAGGCCGCCAGGGGGCTGTTCTTCCGCCGGCAGCCCTGGGCTTTTACGGTGCGTTTGCCCTGACCCTGGGCCAGCAGGGTCAATATTTTGTCCGATTCCTTGTAGTTGACCTCCCGGAGGACCAGGGCCTTCGTCACCAAATGCGCCATATGTATCGGGCGTCAGGCGGGCTTTTCCGCCTCCTGACGCTCCTCCTCTCTCAATTTGCAGTACATATTATACACCTCTGGAAGCCCGGTGTATAGAAAAAGTTCCCACACTGCCAAACTGTCCATGATAAGCCACCTTTCTGGGGTTATCATGGACAGTCTGAAGAGCGATTATGTC
>CATKDV010000145.1:0-2240 GCA_949746985.1 uncultured Eubacteriales bacterium
GGACCATCCCGCCCCGGGATGGTCCTTTTCACCCTTCTTTACCTATTATCCAAATACCGGCAGGCCGCCGTAGCCGCCACCGAACCGTCGGCCACCGCCGTGGTGAGCTGCCGCAGCTCCTTGGCCCGGCAGTCCCCCGCCGCAAAGACCCCCGGCGTTTTGGTCCGGCAGTCCTCCCCGGCGCGGAAATAACCCCCCTCGTCCAGCTCGGCCAGCCCGGCAAATACCCCGTTGTCCGGCTCCTGCCCCACCTCGATGAACAGGCCGTCCACCGTCAGCTCCCGGCGTTCCCCGTCCTTTCCCTCCAAAACGATCCCGGTGAGGGTTTCCTCCCCCAACAGCTCTGTCACCTTGCTCTCCAACGCAAAGGTGATATTTTCCCGCTCCCGGGCCGCCTTCACATCCATCTCCTGGGCCCGGAACTCCCCCCGGCGGTGGATAAGGGTGACGCTCTTTGCCACTCCGGACAGGAACAAAGCTGCCTGAAGAGCGCTGTCCCCGCCCCCCACCACGGCGGTATCCCTGTCCCGGAAAAATGCCCCGTCACACACGGCGCAGTAGCTGACCCCACGGCCCGTCAGCTCCTCCTCCCGGTCCACGCCCAGCTTCCGGTGCCTGGCCCCGGTGGCCAGGATGAGGGCGCGGCCCTCAAACTCTTTTTTCCGAACGGTGAGGACAAAATTCTCCCCCTCCCGCCGGACTGCCGTCACCCGCCCAAAGCGGGTCTCCGCCCCCAGGGTCTTGGCCTGGGCGGTCAGAGCCTCGGAGTAGTCCGCCCCGCTGACGGCGGGGATGGCGGGATAGTTCTCCACCAGGTGGGAGGAGGCGATCTGTCCTCCAAATCCCGTCCCCTCCAGCACCAGCGCCGACTTTCCCGCCCTGCGGGCATAGATGGCGGCGGTGAGTCCCGCGGGACCTCCGCCCACGATCAAAATATCATACATCCTTTACCCCTCCTCAATGGCTTTCGGGGGATCCTCCCTCAGGGGGCATCCCCCCTTGGGGCTCTCCAACTCCTCATCGTTCAAAAATTCCGTCATCACGTGCCGGTACCGCTTGGGCATATGGGTGGACTGGCACTTGGGGTTGGTCCTCCCCTCGATGGCAATGGTCTTGTAGTATTTTCTCCACATGGCCCGGTAAGCCTTCTCCGTCTCCCCGGCGGGACCCATATGAAACCCCTCCACCGGAATGATCCTCCACTGCCCTCTCACGGAGAAGAAGGCCTCCCGGTGGGTCCGGTCATAGAGAGCCAGCCTTTCCCCGGAAAACCGGGCGGCAAAATGGGGGGCCAGGATGGGCAGCACCCGGTTTTTGGGCTCGATCTCTCCCACCAGGGCCCCCTCCAGCTCCGAAAACCGCACGAACCCCTTCAGATGGTCCTGCTCGGTGGCCAATTTTTGATAGGCCAGCATGACCTTTGCCATCACCGGGTCGCTCAGGTCCATGGCCGCCCGCTTTCCCTCTTGCATTCCCCGGCGGATGAGGGTGAAAAGGGCCAGCTCCCGCTGGGGAAGACAGGTGAGAAACCCCCAGGCGATAAAGTGCCGGAACCGCCCCGACACCCGCCTGGCCAGGGCGGCGTAGAGCCTCCTGGCCCTGCTCTCGTCCGTCGCTATCTCCCGCTCCTCCCAGAGGGTGCCCCCGTCCTCAAACAGGAGAAAATCCGTCGGCTCTATTCTATTTTCCAAGGCGTCCCAAACGCAGGTCAAAAACCCGGCAAAGCTGCCGTCATATCGATAACAAATCATTGCAATCAGTTACAAATTGTAACTATTTAACCGGCGGTGCCGTCGAACAGGGACAACTGCCGCCAGCTCTCCCCGCCCAGCTCGGCCTGCTCGATCCCCGCCAGCCGGCGGTAAACCCCCTCCCGGGAGCACCGCAGCCCCGGCAGCATCCGTCCGGAGCAGGTGATGAAGTACTGGGCCCGCTTCATGACGATCCCCAGCCGTTTCAGCCCCTCAAAGCTCAGGGGCCCATAGCGCCGGGCGGTGACGATGCGCTGGGCGCCCCGGACCCCAATGCCGGGGACCCGGAGGATGGCCTCATAGTCCGCCCGGTTCACCTCCACCGGGAAGAACTCCGGGTGGCGCAAGGCCCAGTCGCTCTTGGGATCCAGAGCGGCGTCAAAGTTGGGGTGGGTATCGTCCAATATCTCCTGGGAGGTAAAGCCGTAAAACCGCAGCAGCCAGTCGGCCTGGTAAAGCCGGTGCTCCCGCAGCAGCGGCGGCTTGAAC
>CATKDV010000146.1:0-8147 GCA_949746985.1 uncultured Eubacteriales bacterium
TGGAAAAGCGGGATCTGGTCCAGGTTTCTTTCCTTCTGGAACAGCTTGCCGATGAGTTTTACCCCCTCTTTGCAGCCAAGGACCTGAAATGTGAGCCTGATATTGAACCCCACCTGGTGGTGGAGGGAGACGGCGACAAGTTGGCTCGGGTCTTTGACAATGTGCTGCGTAACGCTGTGAATTACTCTACCCCCGGCGGTCCGGTTGGCCTTATTGTCCGGCGGGAGGGAGCAAATGTGGTGGTGACCATTTCCAACGAAGGCCTGGAGATCCCCGAAGGGGAGCTTTCCAACATTTTTGAGAAGTTCTACCGCCTGGACGCCGCCCGCTCTACCAGCACCGGCGGCGCGGGCCTGGGCCTGGCCATCGCCAAGGAGATCGTGGAACTCCATGGCGGCACCATCCGGGCGGAGAGCACCGGGTCCCGGACCGCCTTCCTTATCACCCTGCCCCTTCAGAAGTGAAATATTCCAAATAGTAATATAAGACATAAAGATCCCCCTCTGTATAGCAAGAGGGGGATCTTGTTGCTTTTGTAACCATTTTGTAACTTTTTGTAACCGTTTTTTTGGAGGTTTCAGCGCTGGTCCAGGGGGATAAAGGGCCGGTTGGGGGCCACCGCCTTATAAGCGGGCCGGATGATCCTGGCGCCTGGGGTAAACAGTTCTTCCAGCCGGTGGGCGCACCAGCCCGTCATCCGGGACATGGCAAAGAGAGGGGTATACAGTTCCTCGGGGATCCCCATCATTTTGTAAACGAATCCGGAGAACATGTCCACATTGGCACAGAGCACTTTTTTTTGTCCCCGCTGGGCCATGACCTGGGGGGCGAGCCGCTCCACCGCCTCGTAAAGCTCCAGTTCCTCCAGCATCCCCTTCTTCTGGGCAAGGCCGCGGGCAAACTTCCGCAAAATGACGGCCCGAGGGTCAGATAGGGTATACACCGCATGGCCCATGCCGTAAATGAGTCCCGACCGATCCCCGGTCTCCTTGTCCAGGAGCTTTCCAATGTAAGCGGAAAGCTCCTCTTCATCCGCCCAATCCTTCACATCGTGCTCAATGTATTGAAACATCTCCATGACCTTTTTATTGGCGCCGCCATGCTTGGGCCCCTTCAGGGATCCCACCGCCGCGGCGATGGAGGAATAGAGGTCGGTGCCTGTGGAGGTCAGTACCCGGCAGGAAAAGGCGGAGTTATTGCCGCCGCCGTGCTCGGCATGGAGCACCATACACAGATCCAGCAGCTTGGCCTCCTCCTCAGTAAACTGGTTGTCGTGACGGACCGACCAAAGAAAATTTTCCGCCATGGAAAGTCCCGGCTGGGGCCGGTGGAGGTACAGGCTATCGTTGTCGTAGTAATGCTTTTTGGCGGCGTAGGCATGGGCCACGATCTGGGGAGTCCGGGCGATCAGGACCATGGCCCGGCGCAATTCGCTGGAAAGCGTCATGTCCTCGGGGGTATCATCATAGGAGTAAAGAGCCAGCACCCCCCGGGCCAGCTTATTCATTACGTCGGGGGAGGGGGCCTTCAGGATCATATCCTCGGTAAACATATGCGGAAGATCGTGGCTCAGCTCTAAAAACAGCTCAAAGTTCTGAAGCTGCTCCCTGGTGGGGAGGGTTCCCATCAGCAGGAGATAGGCTGTCTCCGCATATCCAAAGCGGCCCTCGGCGGTAAAGCCGTGGATGAGCTCAGACATATCGATGCCACGGTAGATGAGCTGACCGGGCATGGGCTCCCGCTCTCCGTCCTGAATATAATAGCCCCGGACGTTGGCGATCTCAGTGACTCCAGCCATCACGCCTGTCCCGTCGGCGTTTCGCAGACCCCGTTTTACATCCCAACGCTCAAAGTCGTGGGGATCGATACAGTTATTTTTGCGGTATTCCTCACACAGGCCCTCCATCAGACCGTCGGGAAGAGAAGTGGCAGCCATATAAAACGCCCCTTTGCGTGATGATAAAAATATCGTATGTCCTATTGTACTCCAAAATGCAAGTTCGGTCAATATAAATTGCAAAACGATATGGAGAAGAATGGACGGAACATCAGAGAAAAATAGGGCAAACCGTACAGATAAACAGGAATCAGCAATTGACGGACCACCAGACGCAATAAAATGTGCATAAAGGAATGGTGAAAATGGTCAAACAAGAACGCCGGAGGTCTCCCACCTGGCCCCTGCGGGCGGTGGCTCTGGGAGTGGTACTGCTGTTGTTTCTGTTCCTTCTGCCTCTTATGCTCCTGCCGGAGGAAGGGAAGGGAGAGCACGATCCGGAGGGAAAAGCGGAACCTCTTCCTACAGCCACCCTGCCTCTGATGGAGCCTGCGGCGGCGGTTCCCATAGAAGGGTGGGACGCAAGCCAGACCCTGCGGCTGCTGAAGACGGACGGCTCGGTGGAAGAGATCACGCTTCAGGACTATCTGTGGGGGGTCACCGCGGCGGAAATGCCGGCCTCCTTCCAGCTGGAGGCGCTGAAAGCGCAGACAGTGGCGGCACGGACCTATTGTCTGTATCAGCGCTCCGGGGAGGGGGAAAAGCACCCGGGAGCTGATGTGTGTGGGGACTATACCTGCTGTCAGGCCTATCTGACTCCAGATCAGGCGGCGGTGGGTTGGGGAGCGGAAGCTGCCCGGTATGCCGAAAAGATCAGCCAGGCGGTGGCCCAGACCGACGGCCTTCTCTGCCTTTATGAGGGAAAACCCATTGACGCGGTGTTCTTTTCTTCCTCGGCGGGCCGGACTTCCGACGCGGTGGCGGTTTGGGGGACGGAGGTGCCCTATCTCTCAGCGGTGGATAGCCCAGAGGGGGAGGAGGTCCCCGGCTGGCAGACTGTGGTCACCTTTACTCCCGCTGAATTTACCGCCCGTTTTCAGGCCGTCTATCCCGACGCCGACCTGACCGTTCCTTTCCGGGATTGGTTCCGAGACTTGACCACTGATGATTCCGGGGTGGTGACCTCGGTGACTATTGGGGGCGTCTCCCTCAGCGGAGGTCAGGCCCGAAGTCTTTTTGGCCTCCGCTCCGCCCATTTTACCGCCGCCGCCACCGATACGGAGGTGACCTTCTGGGTCACCGGCTACGGTCACGGGGTGGGTCTGAGCCAATATGGCGCCAATGCCCTGGCGGGGGAGGGCAAGACCTTTCAAGAGATCCTGGAGTGGTATTATACCGGAGTCTCCGTCAGTCCAGCGGTCCCATAAAAGGCAGGGCGGCCCTTGTGGCCGCCGCTTTTTTTTGGTATAATATCCCGGAAAGGAAATATGGGTTTACAAATTATGATGTTATAAAATCTGTTTGTGGTCTATTATGCATAATTATATTCATCTGACAAAAAGTTACAAAATGTAACAAATTCAGTGATATCAATGTTTTCCACATTATCCACCAGGTTTTCCACAGACGATTATGTCAACAGGTGGAAAAAAATATACAGAAACGGTTGACATAAAACTTGTCAAGTAAAAATTCGTAGTCAGAATCAACGAATTCGCAAAAGGGGAGAGGGCTTTGAGTTCAGGACTGATAGCTGCCGCCGCAACCGCTTGGGGCAGAAGCGCTGTTGGTATTGTCCGCCTGTCGGGAGAGGGGGCGGCGGAGTGCGCTGGAGGGGTGTTTTTTCCCGCCGACGGCCGGCCCCTTTGGGAGCATGAACCCCGAACCCTGGTTTATGGGACCCTTCGGGACCGGGAGGGGAAAAATGTGGATAAAGTCCTGGCGACATGGTCTCCAGCCCCCCACAGCTATACCGGGGAGGAGACTGCGGAGCTTCAATGTCATGGCTCTCCGGTGGTGCTGACCCTGGCCTTGGAAGCCCTTTTTGCCCGAGGCGCCCGTCAGGCGGGGCCGGGAGAGTTTACAAGAAGGGCTTTTCTCAACGGGAAGCTGGACCTGACCCAGGCCGAGGCGGTGATGGACCTCATCGATGCGGAGACCCCCGCTGCCGCCCGGGTGGCGGCGGGACAGCTTTCGGGAGAGCTTTCCCGCCGGGTGGAGGAGGCTTACAGCGGCCTGGTGGATGTGATGGCCCATTTCCACGCAGTGTTGGATTACCCCGACGAGGATCTGGACCCCTTTACGGTGAATACCATGACCGAAGCCCTCTCCAAAGCGGAAGGGGACCTTGCCGCCCTTCTGGCTACCTACGACCGGGGCCGGGTGCTGAAAAGGGGCGTGCCCTGTGCCATCGTGGGTCTTCCCAACGCAGGAAAGTCCTCTCTTCTCAACGCCCTGGTGGGCTATGAGAGGGCTATCGTTACCGATATCCCGGGCACGACCCGGGACACGGTGGAGGAAAAATGTACCCTGGGCGGAGTCCTGCTCCGCCTCATTGATACCGCAGGAGTCCGGGAGACCGGGGACGCGGTGGAAAAACTGGGGGTAGAGCGAAGCCGCGCCGCCATGGAGGAGGCAGGGCTCATTCTGGTGGTCATTGATCGGACCACAGGCCTTTCCGGGGAGGCTCTGTCCCTGGCCCAGGAGGCCATCGCCTTGGCTCCTACCCTGGTCCTTTACAACAAATGCGACCTGCCCCCCTTTGATGGACCCCGTCCCCTTACCGCCCTGCCGGGGGAGATCGGGATCAGCGCAAAAACAGGGGCAGGCCTGAACACTCTGGCCCAGGCGGTGGCCGACCTCTTTCCCCAGGGGGGGGAAGCCGCCGGCGGAGAAATACTCACCAACGCCCGCCAGGCCGAGGCGGTAGAGCGGGCCCAGGCGGCAGTGGCCAGGGCCCGGGGGGCCCTGGAGGCGGGTGTGACCCCCGACGCCCTCCTGACGGATGTGGAGGAGGCCCTCTCCGCCTTGGGCGAGCTGACGGGGAAGACCGTCCGGGAGGATATCACGGACCGTATCTTCGAGCGATTTTGCGTGGGGAAATAAAGAAAGACCGGGACAACAGTCCCGGCCTTTTTATGTCTTTTTTTCAAAATTAACTCCGCAGTTGCGACAGGTAATAGAGAGTTTACCCTTTCCTTTGGGTACCCGCAGCTGTTGGCCGCAGTTGGGACACTTGAAATAGCAGTGCTCTTTGTCCTGCCGGCGGCACTTGTTTACGTTGTATTTCCGCACCATAGGTCCTACGGCTTCCAGGAACCGGGCGTTCTCCGCCTGCCGCTGGGGGATCTGCCGGGAAAGCATCCGGTAAAATCCCCACAGGATGACCGCCAGACCAAGCCAGGACAGCAATCTGCTGTGGAACATCCGGGAGAGGAGATACAGGACCAGATAGAGGCCCAGCAAGGCCATGCCCAACTGGTCGGAGCCGTAGCGGCCCGTCATCATCCGGCGCATCCAGTTCATCTCCTCACCCCCCATTATCTTTATGATATACTCTATGATAGCCTTTTGTGCCCATCAGGTCAAGAAAGAAAACGTAAACAAAGTATGAATTGTGCAAAAAAGAACTGGGGCTTGCCATGGGGCGAAAAAACAGGTATACTGTTGTAAAATGTCGAAGGAGGCGACCTCTATGGCCCGCATCGATAAAGAAAACTATTACCTGGACATTGCCCAGGCCGCCCTGGCCCGCTCCACCTGCCTGCGGCGGTGCTACGGGGCCATCATCGTCCAGAATGACGAGATCATCTCCACCGGCTACAACGGGGCTCCCCGGGGCCGGAAAAACTGCGCCGATTTGGGCTACTGCACCAGAGAGGCCATGCAGATCCCCTCGGGAGAGCGGTATGAGCTGTGCCGCAGCGTCCATGCCGAGGCCAACGCCATCATCTCCGCCGCCCGGAGCGAGACCATCGGCGCCACCCTCTATATGGTATGCCGGGACCCCAAGACGGGGGAGCTTCTGCCCAACTCCACCTCCTGCTCCATGTGCCGCCGGCTTATCATCAATGCGGGCATCACCCGCCTTGTCATCCGGGACACCCCTACCGAATATCGTATCGTAGATGTGCAGAAGGAGTGGGTGGAGGAGGACGATTCTCTGCCCAAGATCCCTCAGTTTCTCTAAGGCCTGTATCCATAAAACAGCAGGGGTGGGTCTATGTGACCCACCCTCCATTTTTATTCGTAGAAAGGAGACTCTATGGAAACCTTTTACCGTCTGATCTGGCTCTTTTTCTGCTATTCCTTCCTGGGCTGGCTGCTGGAGACCGCCGTAGCTGCCATCCGCCAGCGGAAATATGTGGACCGAAGCTTCCTGTTTGGCCCTGTCTGTGTGGTTTACGGCGCGGCGGGGGTGGTCATCAGTATCGCGCTGAGCGACCTGGCGGACAGTTGGCTCTTCCTCTTCTTGGGCAGTGCCATCTATGCCACTGTGGCAGAATGGCTGGCCGGACACTGGCTGCTGAAGCTGACCGGGACCCGTTGGTGGGATTACTCCGACCGGAAAGGGAATCTGGACGGTCACATCTGTCTGAGCTCATCCCTGCTTTGGGGCGCGCTGGGCGCGGCGGCAGTAAAGTGGCTGATCCCCATGTTGGGTTGGATCGGGAACGCCATCCCGCCCACCCTGGCCCATATCCTGCTGTGGATCTTACTGGCCATTTTGGCCCTGGACTGTTTGGCTACCTCCCTTACCGTGGCAGGCACCCTCCACCGGATGCCCAGGGTGGAGGAACTGAGCAGCCGGCTGGGGGCCATATCGGTACGTTTGGGTACCTGGGTGCTGAGAAAGACGGAAAACCGCATCCAAAAGGCTCACCCCAAGGCGGATTTTCAGAAAAAGCCGGAGAAAAGCACAGTCTTTGCCGCAGGATGCGGCTTTCATAAACTCTTTTGGCTCTTCCTTATTGGAGCTTTTTTGGGCGATGTGGTGGAGACCATCTTCTGCCGGGTCACCGCCGGAGTGTGGATGTCCCGCTCCAGCGTGGTGTGGGGGCCGTTTTCCATCGTGTGGGGCCTTGCCATGGCCCTGGCCAGCCTTTTGCTCCACCGGTATCGGGACCGCTCTGACAGTTTTCTCTTTCTGGCGGGGACCTTCCTGGGGGGCGCCTATGAGTACCTGTGCAGCGTGTTCACCGAGTTGGTTTTCGGTGTGGTCTTCTGGGATTACAGCCACATCCCCTTCAACCTGGCGGGGCGGGTGAATTTGCTGTACTGTTTCTTCTGGGGCATTGCGGCGGTGGTTTGGGTCCGTTGGTGTTATCCAAAACTCTCCGGACTTATTGAGCGTATTCCCCGAAAGTGGGGCCGCCCTCTTACGTGGGTGCTGGTAGTGTTTTTTGTCTTGGACATAACGGTGAGCGCCCTGGCCCTCGGGCGGCTGGAGACACGCAGCCAAGGGCTGCCGCCTCAGAATGGGGTGGAGGAGTACCTGGATGAGCACTATGGGGACGAGCGGATGAACAGGATCTATCCCGCAGCGGTGCGGACAGACTGAACAAAAGGCGGATGGCCGTGGAGGCCATCCGCCTTTTGTTATCGGAGCGACCGCCGCTCCAGGAGCAGACCTGTAAGAAATCCTACTGCCGCAGGGACTACCCAGCCCAGGCCGTAGGAATAGAGGGGAAGGACTTTTTCCGCCAGGGCCATGACATTCTGAAGGTCCATCACCCGGGCCAGTTCCAGCAGAGCCGCCAGCCAAGTAAAGAGCATAGTCCATTGGTAGACCCTTCTGGCGTGGTCAAAGAACCGCCCGAAAAGCCCCAGCAGGATCAGCACGATGGCCAGGGGGTAGAGGAAGTAGAGCACTGGGGCGGAAAAGGCGATGATCCTGGAAAGGCCGAAGTTGGAGATGAGCAGGGAGGCCCCGCTGAACACTACCGCCCACTGGGGGTAGGTCAGCTTGCCGGGAAACATCTCCTCGAAGGTCTCGGAGCAGGAGGTGACCAGCCCCACGGCGGTCTTCATGCAGCATAGGGTCACCGTGGCCGCCAGGATGAGGGCCCCGGCCGGGCCAAAATAGTGGCGGGCGATGAGGGCGAAGGCGTCGCCCCCGGTGAAGCCGGGGTCTGCCAAACGCTCGGCGTAGAGGCCCCAGCTCTGGGCCCCCACCAGGGCGGTGGCGGCGTAGATGAGGGCCATGAGGGTCATGCTCACCATCCCGGCTTTCACCGTGCTCACCGCCACCCTTCCCGGCTCGGTGACCCCCAGCTGGCGGACGGCCCGGATGACGATGATGCCAAAGGCCAGGCTGGCCAGGGCGTCCAAGGTGTCGTAGCCCTGTAGAAATCCGGCGGAGAAGGAAGAA
>CATKDV010000147.1:0-11087 GCA_949746985.1 uncultured Eubacteriales bacterium
ATACTATACCGCCCAGGGAACCGCCATCGCTTTGGGCTACTGCCTGGTGCTGGGGGCGGCCTTTACCCTCATCGCCGTGGTGGTCTATCAGCACCGGCAGCTGGAGCGGGCCGGGGACGTGGTCACCGTGAGCTGGGTCCGGCCCATCTTCCAGTGGGGGGTGGGGATCTGCGCGGGGCTGACCCTGGGCAGCATCCTCTATGAGAACTTTTTCCGCCGGCAGGGGGCCTGGGCCTTTGTGACTTTGGTGGCCCTGTGCGCTGTGCTGGGGGCCTTTGTGGCCCGGATGTTCCTCAAGAAGACCCTGCGGGTCTTTGCCGAGGGGTGGAAGAGCTGCCTGCCTGTGGGCCTTGCCATGCTTTTGCTGCTGGGGGGAGCCAAGGCCGACCTCTTTGGTTACCAGCGGTGGACCCCGGAGCCGGAGCTGGTGGAGAGCGTTTACCTTGGAAATATGGACAGCGCCCCCTATGATGGGGGAAGGAGCGGGGTCACCATCACCGACCCGGCGCTCATTGGGAAGATCGTGGAGCTTCACAGAGAGCTGGTGAAGGACCTGGATACGCTGGAGCGGACCCGGTGGAACGAGGTGGAGTACAGGACCGACCCCACCGGGAGCTGGGAGGTCAGCGGGGACACCGGGCTGCGGTTGGAATATCACATGAAGGACAGCAGCTTTGAGAACCGGTGGTATACCAGCGTTCCCGTCAGCGAGGAGCTGCTGGCCGATCCGGACTCCTGCGCGGCCCGGCTGGAGGCCCTGCTCAACGAGCCGGAGGTGCTGCGGGAGATGTATCTGGGCTGGACGGTGGAGCAGGAGGTGTCCGTGGCCTCGGGCTGGCTGTCCAATGTGAACACCCAGGAAGACCGGGGGGAGGTCGAACTCACCGAGGAGCAGGCCCGGGCCCTGTGGGAGGCCTTCTTGGAGGACCTGGACGCGGGGCGCATCCACCGCTATCTGCTGGACAGCAGGGAGCGGGCGGAGAACTGCTACTATACCGACATGGAGTTTACTCTGAACCTGACCTATTTTGGATCCGACGGGGAGCGGAACGTTCAGGCCGGTCATTTGCCGGTGACGGTGCAGAAGTCGGCTACCTCTATGATGGGGGTGCTGGAGAAGGAGGGGCTGGCGGAGCTGCTCCTGTCCCGGGAGACGGAGCGGTATCCCGCCACCCATGAGGCGTCCTACGTGGAGGCTGCGGGATAAAACCGGGCGGTACAGGGGCGGGAATTTTCCCGCCCCTGTATTTTTGCCTTTGAAATTGGAAACTTTTTGAAAACTATCTGTTCCGCCATTGTTTTGACATAGAATTCATGGTACAATACCCTCTATCACGCAGGATCGAGGAGGAACAAAATGAAAAAGATAAGGATCGCGGCGGCGCTGCTGGCCGCCGCTGTGCTCACCGGCTGCAGCGCTCAGGGGCCTGTGCCTGCTGGGGCGGACGGGCACGACATCGTGCAGGAGGTACTGGGCGTGCCGGGGAGCACGACCATTTTGACCATCGATGGAACGGAGGTGCCGGCGGAGCGGTATCTCTTCTGGCTGGTGAACTCCATTGAGACCCAGAAGATGTACGGTACGGCTCTGGAGACCGACGAGGACTGGATCCAGCAGGTGAACGGCCTTACGATCCGGGACGCCATTAAGATGGACGCGCTGGACACCATGGTCCTTTACCAGGTGGTGGAGAATCATGCCGCCGCCCGGGGAGTGGCGGTCAGCCAGGAGGAGCTGGATGAGCTCGACGCCCAGATCCAGGAGCTGGTGGACCAGGCCGGCGGGGAGGAGTATTTCCAGAACCGGCTGGACGGGGTGTGCATCAGCAGAGAGGGCTTTTTGACCATGAACCAGGTCCAGTATTTGGACCAGGCGCTGATGGAAGTGATGGAGGACGCCGGCGAACTGGATGTGACGGCGGAGGAGATAGACGACTTCATCGAGGAGTACGGCATATACGGGGCCAAGCATATTCTCCTGTCCACCCGGCGCACCAACGCCGATGGCACTGGGTATGAGGATTTCTCCGACGAGGAGAAGGCCCAGGTGCTGGCCAAGGCCCAGGATCTGCGCCAGCAGCTCCGGGACGCCGGGGACAGCGAGAGTCTTTTCGACGAGCTGATGAATGAGTACAGTGAGGATGGCCGCGACGAGGATGGGAATCTGTCCGCCCCCGATGGATACACCCTGGCCTATGCCGGGCAGATGGTCCCCGAGTTTGAGCAGGGCGCCCTGGCTCTGGAGGTGGGGCAGATCAGCGAGCCCATCCAGACCGATTACGGCTACCATATCATCCTCCGGATCCCCGAGGACCGGGCGCAGATCGAGGAGAACCTGGACAGCGATTACAAAATGGGCGTTATGGTCCAGGGGTGGATGGAGAATGCTGATGTACAGACTACCGACCTTTATGACGAGCTGGACCCCAAGACTTTTTACGAGAAGCTCCAGCAGGTCAACGAGGGTAAGCTGACCCAGGCCCCCGCCCCGGAGGAGAGCACGGAGCCTTCCGGGACTCCGGAGGAGAGCGCGGAACCCACCGGGACCCCGGCGGGGTAAAGGCGAAGCAAGGCGAAAATTGGCGGAGCGTCCCTGCTCCGCCAATTTTTTTGCGGAAAATGAAACTATAGGTTATATAAATTACAATAATCATTGATTCCATTCCACCATGATTGTGGCAAGCTATATCTATCATTGGATATAGGAGGTACTATCATGGCAAAGAAAAAGAAAGAGCGGGACCCTGAGGTGGAGGCGGTGGGCCGCAGAGCCCGACTGGTCCGGCTGGAGCGGCATATGACCCTGGAGCAGGTGGCGGAGGCCGCGGAGACCTCGGTACAGTTTCTTTCCCAGGTGGAGAAGGGAGAGCAGAGCATGACCATGATAAAGTTTGGAAAACTGGCGACAGCCCTGCGGGTATCCAGCGACTATCTTCTTTACGGGCGGGAGAGGCTGGACGAGCGGACTGCGCTGGCGGCAGAATTTCTGGGGACTATGAACCCCATCGAGCGGGATATTTTGGCCCGGACAGTGATCGGCTTCCAGGGGATCCTGGCGGCCATGAGTCCAGAGAATGAGTGGTGAGAGAAAGCCCCTTCGGGTCTTGGTGGTGGAGGATGAGCCGGAGCTGGGGCGGCTGGAGGTCCAGATCCTGGGTGAGCTGGGCGGGATGGAGGCGGTCCTGGGTTCCAACGGGGCGGAGGGATTGGAACTGGCCTGGTCCTGGCGGCCCGACGTGATCCTGCTGGATCTGGTGATGCCCGTTATGAGCGGGGCGGAGATGCTGCGGCAATACCGCCAACAGGGCGGAGCGGCCAAGGTGCTGGTGATGACCGGAGCGGAGCCGGAGCAGGCCAAAAGGATCGTATTTCCTTTGGGAGCCGACTATATGCTGAGCAAGCCCGTCCATTGGGGAGAGGTGCTAAACCTGGTCCGCACCATGGCGGGCGGATTGGAGGAGCAGTGCCGCACCCTGCTGAAGGAGTTGGGCGGGAATGACAGAAGCAAGGGTTTCCGCCAGGCGGCGCAGTGCGCCGCCCTTTTGGGGGAGAGAGGCTGCACGCTGCTGAAGGAGGCCTATGTGGAGGTGGCCCGGCGGGACCGGAGCAAGATGGGCAGCGTAGCCAAAAACGTGGAGCGGCTGGCCAAGGAGGTCCACAGGGCGGATAGGCCCCTATACCGCCGGCTCACCGGCCGCCGCCCCGGGGATCCGCATCTGACCAACAGGGAATTTTTGGGCCTGCTGAGTCAAGCCGCCAGGATTCCCTTGTAATCGGACAGGCCCGACAGCTATCATAGGGTTACCAGAATGTGGGAAAGAAGGGACTGGAAGCCTATGAGAGCGTGGCACGAAAAAAGTGTGGCTGGGACTTTGGAGGAGCTGGGGACGGACCGCCGCCGGGGCCTGGGAGGGGCGGAGGCGGAAAAACGGCTGGAAAAATATGGGCAAAACAAGCTGGAGGGAAAGCCGCCCCGGCCCATTCTGGGACGGCTGTTTGACCAGCTGAAAGACCCCATGATCCTGGTGCTGCTGGGGGCGGCGGGACTGTCCCTATGGTCCGGCGGCGGGGAGGACTGGCTGGACAGCGCCATCATTCTTCTTATCGTGATGGTCAACGCGGTCATCTCCATCTCTCAGGAAAACAACGCCCAGCGGGCTTTGGAGGCGCTGCAGAAGCTCTCCGCCCCCCAGGCCCGGGTGGTCCGGGACGGCAGGGAGGTCCGTTTGGAGGCCGCACTGGTGGTTCCGGGAGACCTGATCCGCTTGGAGGCGGGGGATCTGGTCCCTGCCGACGGGCGGCTGCTGGAGGCGGTGGGGCTCAAGGCGGATGAGAGCGCCATGACGGGGGAGTCGGTCCCGGTGGAGAAGGCCGCCGGGGAGGGCTTGCCGCCGGAGACGGCCCTGGGGGACCGGAAAAACATGGTCATTGGGTCCACCGTTATTACCGCGGGCCGGGCCACCGCCGTTATCACCGCCACGGGAATGGACAGCGAGGTGGGGAAGGTGGCCGGACTCCTGCTGGAACAGGAGGAGGCGGAGACGCCCCTTCAGCGGAGGATGGGGGAGATCTCCAAGACCTTATCCTTCGTGTGCCTGTGCGTGTGCGCGGTCATGTTCGGGGTGGGGCTTCTGCAGGGCAGGGAGCTGCTGGATATGTTTATGACCGCCGTGTCCCTTGCGGTGGCGGCCATTCCGGAGGGGCTGCCCGCCATCGTCACCATCGTGCTGGCCCTGGGCGTTCAGCGCCTGGCCCGGCGGGGGGCCATCGTAAAAAAACTGCCCGCCGTGGAGACCCTGGGCTGCGCGGGGGTGATCTGCTCAGACAAGACGGGGACCCTGACCCAGAATAAGATGACGGTCCGGCAGGTGTGGAGCCCGGCGGGGGGAGACAGAACGGCCCTTTTATCGGCGGCGGCCCTGTGCAACGACGCCATTTTGCGGGAGGGAAAGACCTTTGGGGACCCCACAGAGACGGCGCTGGTGGACGCGGCGCTTCGGGAGGGGCTGGACAAGAACACGCTGGAGCGGGAGACCCCCCGGCGGGGGGAGGTGCCCTTTGACTCGGAACGGAAGCTGATGACCACTGTCCACGCTCTGCCTGACGGGAGCTGGCGGGTCTGCGTCAAGGGGGCTCCCGACGTGCTGCTGGCCCGGTGCGGGATAGGGGAGGAACAGAAGCGGGCGGCGCTGGCCGCCAACGACCGGATGGCGGGGCAGGCCCTGCGGGTACTGGGGGTGGCGGAGCGGCGGCTTGAGAGGCTGCCGGGGACCCTGACGGCGGAGGGGATGGAGAGGGAATTGACCTTTCTGGGGCTTATGGGGATGATGGATCCGCCCCGGCCCGAGGCCAAGGAGGCGGTGGCCCGGTGCCGAAAGGCGGGCATCAGGCCGGTAATGATCACCGGCGACCACAAGCTCACCGCTGTGGCGGTAGCCAGAGAGCTGGGCATCTGCCGGGAGGGGGACCTTGCCATCACGGGGGCGGAGCTGGATTTTATGCCCCAGGAGCTGCTGGACCAGGACGTGGAGAAGTTTTCCGTTTATGCCCGGGTCTCCCCGGAGCACAAGACCCGCATCGTCAACGCCTGGCGGAAAAAGGGAAAGGTCGTGGCCATGACGGGGGACGGGGTCAACGACGCCCCCGCCCTGAAGGCTGCCCACATCGGCTGCGCTATGGGCATTACGGGTACTGACGTGGCCAAGGAGGCCGCCCACATGATCCTCACCGACGACAATTTTGCCACGATCGTCTCGGCGGTGGCAGAGGGCCGGGGGATCTATGCCAATATCCGCAAGGCGATCCACTACTTACTGTCCTGCAACATCGGGGAGATATTGACTATCTTTTTGGCCACCGTGCTGGGTTTCCATCAGATGCCGTTGGCCCCGGTGCAGCTTTTATGGCTGAATCTGGTCACCGATTCCCTTCCGGCCCTGGCCCTGGGGGTGGAGCCGGTGGAGGAGGGGGCTATGGAGGAAAGGCCCCGGGACGCCCGGGAGAGCCTTTTTACCCGTGGATTCTCCCTGCGCCTTGTTTGGCAGGGGGCCATGGTGGGGCTGTTGACCCTGGCGGCATATTTTTTGGGGGAGTATGTCCTCTCCGACCCGGGGGAGGCCTACCAGGCGGCCAATACCATGGCCTTTGCCACGCTGACCCTGTGCCAGCTGTTCCACGCCTTTGACGTGAGGAGCGAGGAGCGGTCCTTGTTCCATATCGGCGTTTTTTCAAACCCGGCCATGAACAAGGCGTTTTTGGCGGGCCTGGGGATGCAGCTGGCGGTGCTGTGTCTGCCTCCCCTGCAGAGGATATTCCAGACGGTGCCCCTCAACCCGATGGAATGGGCGGTGGTCCTTCTGCTCGCCATGGCCCCGGTGGCGGTATGCGAGACGGAGAAGGCCTTGAGAAAAAAGCATAAAAAAGCCGCCGTTCTCTCATAAGAGAACGGCGGCTTTTGATCATTCCGTGACCTCCCGGATGAGGACGAAGGGGGTGAGCTGGCGGTCCTGACCGGCGGGGTTGTCCCGGATGAGGGCCAAAAGCGCCTCCCGGCTCCAACTGCGGAGCTGTTCGCCTTTGCCCAGCAGTTCCACATTGAGATCGTTGGCATCCACGATCATCATCACTACGCCTGTCTTTTCAAAGACCTCGTCACAGACTTTTTCGGGGTGGCTGGGGACCCGGACGCCCATGTGCTCGTATTCGGGGATCTCCTCCCCGTAGAAGCCGTCCAGGCCGGTGACCTCCTCGCCCAGCATGTCATAAAAAACGCCCCGCTTGCCGAAAAGCTTGCCAAATCCGGCGCACACGGCGGCCCACAGGACCCTGGGAAGACCGCAGATGTTGATGGCAAACTGCATCTTTACCGGAAGGCCCATGCCGGGCCCCGCCGAGGTCTGGTGGACGAACCGGGACAGGACCTTGGCCCAGAAGCCGGGCTTACACTCGTCCTCGGTGACGATGCGGCCCTGGCACAGGGCGATGACCTTTTCGCTGGAGGAGAGGATGTCCCCGGGCTGGTAGACGGGCTTCACGTATTTCTCGATCAGGTCGATGTAGCTCTCCCCTACCTGTACGAAATGGGTGGTGATGGCATGGCGGGCGTACTGTTTGCCCCCAGCCTCAATGACCACGTTTTTTCCCTCGTTGGCGTAAAAGTCCATACAAAAGACTCCTTTTTCTTTGGCTGTTCCCCTATTATACCCACTTGAGGGCGGGGACGCAACCCAGTATTGCATAAAATTTTCCGGAAGGGAAACACTGGGAGGAAACAGGAGGGGAATTCATGGGATTTTTTGGACGCAAGCCCCGGCCGGATCCGCCTCACCCCCGGAGGGAGCCGCGGCTGGAGGGGGCGCTGACCCCGGAAAACCTGGCCCGGGTCTTTGAAAACTGTGTGGACTACAACCGACGGAGCGTCAATGTGGGGGGGAACGAGGCTTTGCGGTGCGAGCTGATCTTCCTTGCCGGAATGGTGCGGATGGAACGGGTCAGCGACTACGTGCTGCGGCCTTTGGCCCAGGACCGGGCGCTGGGGGAGCTGGGGCAGGCGGTGGCCTGGGAGAAAATGCGGTCGGGGGCGCTCTACAGCTTGTCGGTGACGGAGCGGACCACGCTGGACCAGGCGGCGGCGGACCTGATCGACGGCAACTGCCTGCTGCTCTTTCCCGGGAGCGAGCGGGCCCTCTCCTTCAATACGGGAACGGAGGAAAAACGGGGGATCGGGGATCCGGAAAACGAGGTCTCGGTCAAGGGGCCCCGGGATTCCTTTGTGGAGAACCTGCGGACCAACACCTCCCTGGTGCGGCGGCATCTGAAGGCCCCCGAGCTGCGGATCGGAGAGCAGATCGTGGGCCGCCAGTCCCTGACCCCGGTGGACATCCTCTGGGTGGAGGGCATCGCTGACCCGGACACGGTGGAGGAGCTGAAGCGGCGGGTGGAGGATATTGATATCGACGCCCTGCTGGCCACTGGGAATCTGGAGGAATATATCGCCGACGAGCTGGACACCGCCTTTCCTGTACTCCAATATACCGAGCGGCCCGACCGGTTTTGCTACGGTCTTGCCCAGGGGCGGGTGGGGATCCTTCTGGAGGGCATCCCCCTGGGCTATCTGGCGCCGGCGGTGCTGGGGGATTTTTTGCGCGCGCCCCAGGACCGCTCGGAGAACTGGCTGGTGGCCTCCTCTTTGGCTGTGCTGCGGTGGCTGTGTCTGCTGGCGACCCTCTATTTGCCGGGGGCCTATGTAGCCATGGTGAATTTTCATCCGGAGATGATCCCTCTTCGTCTGGCCCTCAGCATTATGGCGGCCCGGCGGGACGTGCCGTTTTCGGCCCTGTTTGAGACGCTGCTTTTGCTCGTCGCCTTTGAAGTGCTGCAGGAGGCGGGGCTTCGCCTGCCCCAATCCATTGGGCAGACGGTATCCATCCTGGGCGGTCTGGTGGTGGGCTCGGCGGCGGTGGAGGCCCGGCTCATTTCCCCGGCGGTGCTGGTGGTGGTGGCTGTGGCGGGGATCGCTGGGTACACCATGCCCTCTCAGGATCTGGCGGCGGCGCTGCGGATGTGGCGTTTTTTGCTGGCGGTGCTGGGAGGAATGATGGGGCTTTTCGGGGTGGTCCTGGGGACGGTTTTGCTGGTGGGGCATCTGGCGGGGCTGGAGAGCTTTGGGGTGGCCTATCTTACCCCCTTTGCCGCCAATGCTGGGGAGCAGACGGAGAGCAGTGGGGTCCTGTGCCGGCCTCTTCCGGAGGATAAGCTGCGGCCCGGATATCTGAACACGGAAAATCGGAGGAAGCAGCGATGAAGGGCGGAAAATGGGCGCTGGGCCTGGCGGTCCTGCTGGCGGTAAAAGGGACGGGGGTCCTGCCGAGAGGCCGGGGCGTGGAAGAGCGAAAGCTGGTCACGGCCCTGGCGGTGGATGGAGGGGAAAGGGTTGGCCTCACCGCCGTAACAGGGGTCCGGGCCTCGGAAGAGGAGGAGCCGGAGGTGTTAATGGGGACGGGGGAGAGCCTGGCGGCGGCCTGCCGGGAGCTGCGGGGCGGCTCGGCCCGGCGAGTCTATCTGGGGCAGACGGAGCAGCTTTTGGTCGGAGATGGCCGGGGGCTGAAGGAGATCCTGGATTTTGTGGTCACAGACCGGGAGCTGCGGCTGGATACTTTATTATATATAGTAAAGGGTGACGCGGGCGAGGCTTTGGCGGCCTCGGCGGGGCTGACGGCGGAAGAGACTGGGGGAAGAGATCCCCGGGGACGGACCGTTGGGGAGATATTGCCGCGGCTGGCGGAGGGAGAATATACCCTGGTCCCTGCCTTGGCCGCCGGCACGGATGGGCTTTTGAAGCCTGCGGGCTGGGCGGTGCTGGGGCCGAAAGGGCTTGCGGGTTATTTGGAGGAGACGGCCGCCCTGGGCGCCGACCTGCTGTCAGGGATGGATGGGGAGCGGGTGGTAACGTTTCCGCATGGGGCGGTGGAGCTGACCTCCGTTCGGAGCTGGGCCGTGGATGGGGCTCTCCGCTGTGCGCTGACTGCGCGGGTCGTAGAGGGAAATCCGGAGCCGGAGGAGCTGGTAAGCTGGGGGAAAATCGTGTTGGAGGCGGCGCTGGCGTCCGGTTGGGACTGCTGGGGGCTGGAGAGAGAGTTGGGCGCTTTGCGCCCCGGCGACTGGGAGAAGTGGGAAAATTATCCGGTGAAGGAGCTGGCGGTGAAAGTGACGGGAAAGCTGGTGAGATCTTGAGACGGGAGCAAAACGGAGGCTGCACCCGGCGGGAGCGGCTTGAGGTGACGGCGGTGGCGCTGACGCCTGCGGCTTTGGGGCTGCTGGCCCAGACGGTCATGCTGGCGGGGAGGCTGAGCTGGCTGGCGCCGATACTGGCGCTACCTGTCGGGCTGTGCCTGAGCCGGGTTTGGGATCGATTGGGGAAAAAAGATTTGGGCGGGGGATTAAAAGAGGCCTTTGGAAAAACGGGCGGAAGCTTCATGGGGGCTGTCTATTTTCTGTGGGCGTTGATCCTGCTTACAGACGCAGCCCGCCGCTATTCTGAACGGCTGCTCACCATTTCGGAGGGGGAGGGGGCCCGCTGGCTGTTTCTCCTTTTGGCCTTCTGCATATGCCTGTGGCTGGGCCGAAGGGGGGGGACGGCCTTTGCCCGGACGGGGAGGATCTTCTTCCTGGCAGTGGGGGCAGCCCTGATCGGGGTGCTGCTACTGGCCCTGCCGGGAGTGGACTGGAAAAACCTGTGGCCCCCGGAAAGGGCGGATTGGCGGGAACTCCCGGGCGGCGCGATCCTCTGCCTGAGTATTGCGGGCTACGGGGTGTACGCCCTGTGCCTGCCCCGCGGGGAGAGGGGAGATATAAAAAGAGCTTTTCCCTGGGTGGTTTTGGGCTGCGGGGCGTTTGCGGCCCTCCTGTTTATTCTGGTGGGGACTTTTGGCCCTGTCCTGGCAGGGCGGCTGGACGATCCCTTTCTCTATCTGCTGGAGGGAGTCGGGGTGCCCGGGGCGTTTCGCCGGGGAGAGGCTGGGCTGATCGCCGTACTGACTCTGGCGGACCTGGTGCTGCTGACTCTGCTGACCAGAGGATGCGGAACGATATGGCGGGACCTGGTCCCGGTCTTTCCCGGCCTTGGGTGGGCGGTGACGGCGGTGAGCTTCATTCTGGCGGGTGTGCTTCCCGGCATGGGCCGGGCCTGGGGGCGGCTGGCGGCGGCGATCCCGGCGGGGAACCTTGTTTTGGGCGTATTGCTGCCAACTTTCGCCGTTTTGACGATACAGGCCCGGGAGGGAAAAAAGGGGCAGGCTACATTTTGTGGAATGAGATTTGGGAAGAAGGCAGATGTAGCGGTAAAACAGGCCCAGAAAAAAAGTGGGAAAGAAAATGAAAAAAAGTGTTGACATCGTGACCGCGATTTGGTATATTAATAAGGCACTCCGAACGAGGGGCAAGGTTCAAAATGAGTTCAACCCTTTGGGGGACAACGGATTTGAGGCTTTGCAAACACTTGCCGGCAGTGTGGCGTGCACCTTGTAAATTAAACAACGTGAAGACGAAAGAAAACACCAGAAGAGGACGGAAGTCCTTTTTGCAAGTGA
>CATKDV010000148.1:0-11055 GCA_949746985.1 uncultured Eubacteriales bacterium
CCGGTCCTGGAGGTCGCAGAAGGACACCTTGCCCATGCCCCGCTTGGACATGAGCCGGCCCGCCACCTTCACAGGCTTCCCCTCCATGGCGTCAAAGTTATCCTTGATCTGCTGGCTGGTGGCATCCCAGTCGAATTTGGTCTGCTGGAAGGGGTCCTCCCCAGCCGCCTGAAGCTCGGCAAGCTTATCCCGGCGGATCTTCAGCAGCTCGGAAAGCTCGGGCTGCTGGGGGGCGTTCTTTTGTTCCTCTGCCATAATGATTCTCCTATCTGCAATGTAAAACTTACGTTACATCCGGGCCATCAACCCTTTTGAATATCGGTCACGGTGTAGTAGAGCATCCCAATGGGGGCCTCTACCTCCACCTTATCGCCCAGGGCCTTGCCCAACAGGGCCTTGCCAAAAGGGGAATCCTCGGAGATGCGGCCCTTCATGGGATCGGCCTCCTGGGAGCCCACCACCCGGTAGGTGGTCTCCTTCCCCGTTTTTTCGTCCTTCACGGTCACCTGGCTGCCGATACCCACAGCGTTGGCGTCAAAATGCTGCTCCTCGATCAGCACGTAATTCGACAGCACCGCCTCGATCTCCGCGATGCGGGAGAAGAGCTTGCCCTGCTCATTTTTGGCCTCGTCGTACTCGCTGTTTTCGCTCAGGTCGCCAAAGGAGCGGGCCTCCTTGATAAGTTCAGCTACCTCCTTTTCCCGAACGGTCTTCAGGTAGTTGAGTTCTTCCTTCAGTTCCTCCATATGCTTGGGGGTCAGTTTGTATTGCTTGGCCATTTTTTCCGTCACCTTTCCTTAATTGTTCCGATTACATGGAAAAAGCCGTTGCCGGCCTTGTTTTCTGCTGGTGATATGATTCTGTTATTATATGTATTTTCTCCCCTTCTGTCAAGGCCAATCCACCCGCAGCTCCTTCCTGTCTATTCGCCCCGTTTCCCACAGAAGCTCCAAAAAGGGCAGCTCCACCTCCGGCAAAAGGGTAAGCCCCAGAAGCTCTGGCTCCCCCCAGAGGCGGAGAGTCCGCTCCAGTTGAGAAGGGCGGGGTCCCAGCTCCACCGCCGCCAGGGGCGGCCGCCCCTGGCCCAGATGGAGAGGGACCGCACCGAACTGCTCTCTCAGATGGAGGGCCAGCTCCTCCTCCCCCCGGTCAAAATCCAGGTAAAGCCCCCCCACTTGGGGGCAGAGGCCCTCCGCTATGACCCAGGCCTCAGGCCCTGCCGTCTCCCCCCGGAGGGCAATTTGGCGCTCCCGCAGGGGAACGGCGGCCACCAGCGTCAGCACCAGCTCTGCCCCCATGGCCCGCAGGAGGGGCAGAGGGCTGACAGGCCGCAGCGGCTCCGGATCCAGCGCGGGATCATCGCTCCAAAACCTTCGGATCCCTCTTCTGTATAGCCGTCCCGCCAATCTTCTCAGACGGCGGGGAGAATATTTTCGCGGCAGGGCCACCCGGATAAGGGGAAGGCCCATGGGGGCCGCCGCCTCATAGCGGGGCCAAAGCATTTTCTCCTCAGTGCGGTAAAAGTAGGCCACCATCTCTCATCGCCCCCCTCCGGTCAAGAATATGCGCAAAGGGCTCAGGGAAGAAGGGCCAATGCGGCCTGAAGTTGGGCATCCTCCTCCCGCGCCAGAGTTCCGGCCCGAAGGGCGGCTTGCGCCGCCTCATTCAGTTCCACCTCCCTGTCCAGGGTCACTCCTGTTCCGATCAGGGAGACTCCCGCTCCTGTGCGGTAGCGGCCGGTGGACAGGTTCAGGGCTCCTCCGTTGGGCAGAGGAATGGCCTGTTGGGAGTAGCCCTTGCCCGAGGTCGCCTCCCCCACGATAGGGGCCCCCACGCTCTCCTGGAGCTGGGCGGCGAAAAACTCGGCGGCGGAATAGGTATCCGCGTTCACCAGGGTCGCCATGGGCAGCTCCACACTTTTTTCGTCCGATTCGGTCACTGTCTCCCGCCCTCCCTTGGTCTCTGAGCGGAAGATGGGACCCTCGGGCAGGAGGTGATCCAGCATCTGGGTCAGCTCGGATACATAGCCCCCGCCGTTGTTTCTCATATCAAAAACCAGGGCGGCCGCCCCCTGCTCCTCCAGGGCCTCCACCGCTCCCTGCACCTGGTCGGCGCTGTGGGTATAGAAGTTTTTCACCCGGATGTAGCCCACATTGCCCTCTATAAGCTCATAAGAGACTGAGACGCTCTCCACCTGGGTCCGCCGAAGTTCCACCTCCCGCTCGCCCCCATTCAAGGCCCGGACTGTAAGAGTCACCATAGTCGCCTCCTCCCCCTGGACCAGGGCGGTCCCCTCCTCCAGGGTCTTATCCGCCAAAGAGATCCCGTCCACGGCGGTGACGATCTCCCCCGCGGTCAGGCCCGCAGCTTGAGCGGGGGCGTTCTCATAGACCTCCAGGATGCGAAGTCCCTCCCCCTCTGCGGTCTCCACCGAGATCCCCACTCCCACAAAGGAGTTCTCCCGGCGCTGGTTCTGGGCGGCGTAGCCTTCGGCGTTCAGATAATAGCTCCAGCGGTCTCCTGTTCCGGCCACCATGCCGGCAAGGGCGCTGTCCACCACCCGGTCCGGCTCATACTCCCCCACAAACTGGGTCTGGACCAGGCCCCAGGCCTCGGCCAGGGAGAGGACATAGGGGCCCAGGACGACCCACAGCAGGAGGATCCCGGTGGCCAGAGCCGCCATGGCTCCCCCCAGGGCAGCCAGGATCATCTGGGAAGAGGTGAACCTCTTTTCTCTTTTCTTGGCACTGAGCATACTACCAATCCTTTCCAGGTTCAAAAAGAAAGGCGGACGGAGGTCGCCTCCGCCCGCCCTGAAGTCCGTCTTTAATCTCTGAAATCAAAGGTCATGCCGGGGAACATGGTCAGCGCATTCTGCCGCACGCCGTTCTTCCGCAATTCCAGATGGAGGTGGTTGCCCGTGGAGGAGCCGGTGGAACCCACCAGGCCCAGCACCTGGCCCTGGCTCACCACATCCCCCTCCTTCACCTTTCGGGAGCCCCGCTGCATGTGGGCGTAAAGGGTGGATATCCCATTTCCGTGATTAATGACCACATACTCCCCATAGGAATTGGGCGCGTATGCCGAGGTGGCCACCACCCCTCCCTGGACCGCTTTGACGTTGGTGCCGCCGGGGGCGGCGATATCGGTACCGCTGTGATTGTGGTACTTCTTTGTGATGGGATGGGTCCGGGGCCCGAAACGGGAGGTAATGACATTGTTGCTGGCGGGCAGAGGATACAGATAGCCCGTGCCGGGATCGAACGTGATCTGCTGGGAGGCGATGAGCCGGTCCAGCTCCTTCTCCTTCTTGGAGATCTCGGCGGCGATCTTCTTCTCCTCCGCCTCTTCGGCCGCAACCAGCGCCTCGGCGGCGGCGGCGTCCTTTTTCAACTCATCCAGGATCTCCTGGGCCTCCTGGACCTTGGCGTCCTGCTCGGCCCGCTGCTCCTCCTGTTGGGCCCGCTGCTCCTCCAGCCCCGCTCTGGACTCATTCAGAGCGGTCAGAGTAGCCTCCACCTCCTCCTTTGCGGCCACCAGGGCGACCACCACAGAGTTATCATACTCCATAATAAGATCTACCATGGCAAGCCGGTCCAGAAGATCGGAAAAGTCACTGGCGGAAAAGAGCACCGACCAGTAGGAGATATCTCCCGATTCCTCCATCGACCTTGCCCGTTGGCAAAAACGGGTATATGCCGCCGTCTCCCGGTCCTGGGCCTCGGCGAGAGCGACCTCCTCCGCCTGGATAAGCTGGGTATATGTATCGATCTGGCTCTGGGTGTTGGCGATCTGGGCGTCGATAGCGGCAAGCTGCTGCGCCAGGATCTGGTGCTGCTGCATGGCCTGTGCCTTGTCGCTCTTGATGGCGTCCAGCTGGGCCTGAAGCTCCTTCTTCTTGGCGGCAGCCTCGGAGGCGCTGGACTTCAGGCCCGAGATCTGGTTTTTCAGCTCGGTCTGTGTGGCCGCCCGGGCACTGAGAATGGCCGTACTGAGCAAAGGCAGTACCAGAGCCAGGGCCAACAGGACGCAGATGGCCACACTGACGATCCGGCGTATATCCGGCTTATATTTTTTTTGTTTGCGCTGTGGTGTTTTTCCCACTTGAGTCCCCTCCTTGGGAGATATAACCGGCAGGACGGCGGACCCGCCGCCCGCCGGGGGTCAGACCTGCAAAAATTTCCGAATGGCCATGACCGAGCCGCCGGTACCTACCACCAGGCCGGTGGCGGCAAAGACCCCCAGCACCTTGGGCCATATATCCCCGAACGGGATCACACTGATCAACTGGAAGGTCGCGCCCGTATCAATGGCCCGGGCAATGATGGCGTAGATCCCCCACTGGAGGAAAAAGGCCACCACCGCGCCAAACAGGCCCAGCAGCATCCCCTCAAAGACAAAGGGCCCCCGGACAAAGCCGTTGGTGGCGCCGCACATCTTCATGATGGCGATCTCTTCCCTTCTCGTAAAGGTGCCCAGCTTGATGGTGTTGTAGATGATAAAAAGGGAGATGGCCAGCAGCATAAGGATAAGGACCAGAGCCACCCCCGCCGCCACATTGCGGATCAGCACAAAACCCTCAGCCACTTCGGGAGCCGCCTGGTGACCCTGAATGCCCTCGATAGCCTCCACCGCGTCAATGGTCGCCTGCATCAGGCTCAGATCGCTCATGTGGATCGAATACCGGTCCCGGAACACCTCGGTAGGCAATTCGGAATAAAGCTCCGCATTTTTGTCGCTGGCATACTTTTCCGCATAGTTCTGCTGGGCCTCTTCCTTGGTGGTAAAGACCACATAGGAGACATTGGGGACCGCCTCGATCTTACTTTGAAGGGCCGCCGCCTGCTCCCGGGTATAGGTCTCGTCCACAAAAGCCAGGAATTCGTTGTCCTGCTCCAGCTTGCCCAACTCCTGCTCCAGGTTCAGAGCAACCAGGGAAAAGGAGCCCATGATGAGAAGGCAGGCCACGATCATGATCACCGCGGCGAAGGACATCAGGCCGTGGGTAAAGATGGAGTGGAAGCCCTCGGAAAAGTAATAACCTATGTTATATGATCTCTTCATTTTTATAGTACCCGCCTGTCTCGTCGCTGATGATGCGTCCGTTTTCGATGGCGATGACCCGCTTGGAGAATCGATTTACCAGCTCCTTCTCATGGGTCACCACCAGCATGGTGGTCCCCAGCTCGTTGATCTTTTCCAGAAGGGTCATGATCTCCAAGGACCGCTGGGGGTCCAGATTCCCTGTGGGCTCGTCGGCTATGATCATCTGGGGATTGTTCACCAGGGCCCGGGCGATAGCCACCCGCTGCTGCTCGCCGCCCGAAAGCTGGGAGGGATAGCGATCCCCCTTCCGTGTCAGATCCACCAGATCCAGTACGTAGGGGATCCGCTTGCGGATCTCCCGGGGGGAGGCTCCTACCGCCCGCATGGCAAATTCCAGATTTTCCCGCACCGTCTTTTTCTCAATGAGACGGAAATCCTGAAAGATGACCCCCAGCGTCCGGCGCATATAGGGGATCTGGTTGGGCCGGATGCTGTTCAGGTTGTACCCGTTGACCATGATCCGCCCACCGGAGGTCTGTTCCTCTCCGGTAATGAGCTTGATGATGGTGGACTTTCCCGAACCGGAAGGACCTACCAGAAAGGCAAACTCCCCGTCGTCGATCTTCAGGGAGATCCCCTTCAGAGCCTTGGTGCCGTTATCGTAGCTTTTTTGGATGTCCAAAAAACGAATCATGCCTACTCCTCATAAGACGATTGACAACCCAGCCTGGGCGGAGCGGCCCACGTTTGATTGTCAATCGCTTTCTCTTATAAATTCTTCTCCTTATCCCTCGATACCCCGGGATACCAGGTACTTTTTGACCATGATAGCGACCTTAAAGGTGATGGCGTCGTCAAACTCTCTAAGGTCAAGACCGGTGAGCTTCTTGATCTTCTCCAGCCGGTAGACCAGGGTGTTCCGGTGCACAAAAAGCTTACGGGCCGTCTCAGATACGTTCAGGTTGTTTTCAAAAAACTTGTTGATGGTGAAGAGGGTCTCCTGATCCAAAGCGTCGATGGGATTCTTCTTGAAAACCTCCTGCAGGAACATCTCGCACAGGGTCGTGGGCAGCTGGTAGATCAGCCGTCCGATCCCCAGATTCTCATAATTGATGACCGTCTGCTCGGTCTCAAAAACCTTACCCACCTCAATGGCAAGCTGGGCCTCCTTATAGGAGCGGGCCAGCTCCCGGATATTGCTGACCACCGTTCCGATCCCCACTACCACCTTGATCTCCTGGCCTGCAGCCAGATCCTCCTGGATCTGGCGGGCCAGCTTGTCCAGCTTCTTGCCCTCCGTCCCCTCGGGAAACTGCTTGATCACGGCCACGTCGGTCTCGCTCACCGACAGGACAAAATCGGTCTGCTTGTCAGGGAACATAGCCTGAATGGCGTCGATCAGGGCAGGGTTGGTGGGCTCCGCCTGTCGGACCAGGAACACGCCCCGGTACACATCGCAGTCGAAGTGCAGCTCCTTGGCTCGGACATAGATGTCGCCCAGAAGGATGTTATCAGAGATAATGTTCTTGACAAAGGTTCCCTTGTCATGCTTCTCCTCGTAACTCTGCTTGGCCCCGTTCAAAGCCACCGAGGCCACCATACACAGGGAGCGGGCAAGGGCGTCGTCCCCCTCCACAAAACTGGCGTACTCCAGCTGGGCGCCCCAGCGGGCCAGGGCTTTAAAGGTCTTGCCCTCCCAGGTCACCACGCCTGTCTCGGCGGCGTTGACCGTCTCCACCGCTCCGCCCCAGCGCGTTCCCACCAGGGAGGGATCGCCGCAGGCGATCACCGTTCCTTCCGCGTCGATCACACCCACCGCCCGGTCTGTTCCTTCCTTCATTTGAAGCACAACGCTCTGAAAAATCCTGTTGGGCATTTGGGACCCTCCCTTTTTATATTTAGGGTAAATTTCAAATTTCCGCTATTTACATTATACCGGACTTTTTCTCCCTTTTCAATAGGAATTGACAAGTTTTTTGTGGAAATTGCATAAACTCCTTTTTATGTCCGCCGGAGGGCATGAAGTTCCTCCTCCGCAAGGGACCGCCACTGTCCGGGAAGCAGCGTCTCGTCCAGGGTGAGCGGCCCAAAGGTAAGGCGTTTCAGAAAGGTCACAGGCTTCCCTCGGGCGGCACACATCCGCTTGATCTGATGGTACTTCCCCTCATGGAGCGTGACCCGGGCCTCTCCCGGTCCCAGAAGCTCCAGCCCCGCCGGAAGGCACTCGTACCCATCGGCCAGGACGATCCCCTCCCGGAAGGCTCGCCGGTCCTCCCCGTCCAGCTCCCCCTCCACCCGGACCAGGTAGGTCTTGTCCACATGGCTCTTTGGGGACAACAGCCGGTGGGCCAGGGGGCCGTCGTTGGTAAGCAGCAGCAGGCCCACCGTATCCTTATCCAGCCGCCCGGCCGGAAACAGGCCGATCCTTTGCAGGTGCTCCGGCAGCAGGGACAGCACGGTGGGTTCCTTGGGGTCCTCTGTGGCGGAGACCAGCCCCGCAGGCTTATGGAGCATGAGATAGATATATTTTTCAGTGGAAACCCTCTCTCCATCCACCCGGAGACAGACGGAGGCCGGAAATTTGTCTTCCCTGCGGCAGACCACCGTCCCGTCCGCCGTCACCCGCCCTGTGCGGATCAGCTCCGCCGCTTCCTTCCGGGACCAGCGGCCCGTGTTGGCCAGCAGCTTATCGATGCGGTCCATCGGCAGCCTCCTCTCTCAAACGTATGATAAAATCTCATTTGGTTTATTTTATCATATGACAAGCCCTTTTTCCATATCAATAGAGCAAAGCCAAAAAAACGAGGGGCGATGGATGTGTTTATCTGGACGGCAAAACTGAACAAAAAGAAGATCGTATTAACTGTGGCGGCGGTGCTCTGCGCCTCTGCGGCGGCGGTGACTCTGCTGGCTGACCGGGGAGCGGCGGCCTCCGCGTCGATCAGCCCCAAAGGGGTCAAGACCGAGGAGGACCGGGTGGCCTATTTGCAGGAGTGGGGCTGGCAGGTATCTCCCCAAGCCACCTTGGTGGAGGAATTGGAGCTTCCAAAGGAATTCGGGCCGGAGTACAGCCAATATTTAGAGCTTCAGACAGGCCAAGGCTTTGATCTGAGCAAATACGCCGGAAAGCGGGTACGGCGGTACACCTATGAGATCCTGAACTATCCCACCGGAGAAACAGGCGCCATCGCCCACCTGCTGATCTGCAAAAACACGGTGATCGGCGGGGAGGTCATGGGCGGCTCCTTCCTGCACGGCTTGGCCCTCCCGGAGTGAAAAGAAAATGCGGCGCTGGTCTAAAGCCAGCGCCGCTTTTTTGTTTTCAGAACGCTTCTCTTCCGCTTACTTTTCCACCACGTGGACATTCAGGTGATCGTAGGTCATTTCCACCCCCGCCCGGTCGAAGGCGGCCTTTACCTGCTCCAAAAGGTCGAAATATACCGTCCAATAGTCCTCTGTGGCGCACCAGGCGCGCAGGATATATTCAATGGAGCTGCTGCCGTAGCCGCTGACCCGGATGAGAGGCTCCGGGGTGGGCAGGGTCAGGGGGTGCTCCCCCACCACCCGGGTCATGCACTCCTTCACCTTCTCCGGCGGGTCGTCGTAGGAGGCGGTAAATTTCAATTCTATCCTTCTCTTATCGTTACCCGAGTAGTTGGTGATGGTCTTACTGGAGATCTCCCCGTTGGGGATATAGACCACCTTGTTGTCGGCGGTGTCCAGCTTGGTGTAGACAAGCCCCACCTCCTGGACCGTACCGCTGACGCCCCCGGCCTCCACAAAGTCCCCGGCAGAGAAGGGGTGGGCAGTGAGGAGCATGATACCCCCCGCCAGATTGGACAGCGTCCCCTGGATGGCCAGGGACACCGCCAAGCCCAAAACGCTGAGCAGGGCCACCAGGGAGGTCATGGGCACCCCCAGATACCCCAGCAGAGCGCAGATAGCCACCACCCACAGCACCACCTTCAGCCCCGAGCGGAGGAAGGTCCGCACCCCCCGGTCCAGCTTGGCCTGGACCATGGCCCGGTCGGCCAGGGAGACGATGATCCGAATGGCCACGATGGCGGCCACCAGCAGGCACACCAGCACGGCGGCGGTCTGCCAGGAAAATTCTTCTATGGTCTTTTGAAAAATGTCCAGGGTCTCCTGGGCGGCCTCAGGATCGACTGTGGTGGGCATGGCGCTCTCCCCTTTTCTGTTTCTTTGGGTATCCAGATAAATTTATTACATTGTAGCATATCAGGGCGGATGTGGCAAGAGCGGCGGTCGGCCCAAAAGCGCCGTATGCGTTCAAAAAAGAATTGAGGGCCCCCTCTTTCCGTGGTATACTCAATCGCGATCATTAGACTGGACGAGGCGGGAAAGCTGGAACTCTACGGCGTATTCAAGGGCTACCCAGGAATGGCGGGCATGTATATCCTGAAGGCGGACAGCCGGGAAGAGGCAAAACCCTCTGTGACCAAGAGCCCTTGGTCACTGGAGGGTATGCCTCCTACCAGCTGGCCGATTTTCTGCCCGCAAACCGGAAAAATAACTACCTGCTCTCGTAACAAAGGTCATATCAAAGGGGGTGGCTGCCAGCCACCCCCTTAATCCTACCCCCGGACCTTGGCCCGCACCAGCAGCATCATGGGCCGGCGCAGCTCATCCTTCATCCCCGGTATCTTCATCATAGACCGGGGCGGCTGGGCCTCCTCCACCGCCTCCAGCATAAAGCCGCTCTCCAGCAAACCCATCAAGATCTGGGTCAGGGTGTGGTGCTGCTTCTCCACCTGACAGCCCAGAAAGTGGGTGAGGCGAAGCCCGGGCTTAAAATAGTCGTCCACCGGCCAGTGGAGAGGTCTCCCCTTCTCGTCATAGACCCAGTCCTGGTCCACCCCGGCGGTGAAGACCGGGTGCTCGATATTGAAGACAAAGGTCCCGCCGGGAGCCAGGGTGCGGTGGACCTTCTGGAATACACCGTCCAGGTCGGCGACATAGTGGAGGGCCAGATTGGAGATCACGCAATCCCAGGTATTCTCCGGATACTCATACTCCTCGATCCCACACACCCGATAGCGCAGGCGGTCGTCCCGGTTGCGCCGCAGGGCCTCCTCCAGCATTTTAGGGCTCAGGTCCAGCCCCAGCACCTCCGCCGCCCCCTGCTCGGCGGCGTATTTACAGTGCCAGCCATACCCGCACCCCAGGTCCAGCACCCGCTTCCCCTTCAGGGACGGCAGCAGCAGCCGTAGCTGGTGCCACTCCCCGGCGGCGGGGAGGCCCTCCCTGCTCCGGGGCATCTGGGCGTATTGGGCGAAGAAAAGATCGTCCTCATATTCGTTTCTCAAGGCTCTTCCCCCCTTTTTTGAAATCGTACCATAGAGTGGAAATGATTGCAAGATTATATGGAAAATCCCATTTTATAGCCAGTACCCCTTGACTGATCCCAGGGGCGAACTACGTTTGCCCAATCTCTGGAAATTTTGAAAGTGGTGCCGTTTGGTTGGTAGTTGCCAGCAAATCTATAGGTGCGTAGAGTGGGGGACCATTCTTTGACGGGCCAAAGAATGGCCCCCCACGCCCCCCAAGAAAGCCCTAAGGTCAAGGCCGAGTGTTCTGGGGTCGGCTCCTGCTTCTTTACGCCCCCATGGTCCCACTTGCCCCGCACCCGTGCTACGCAAGTGCAACACTGAAAGAGAAGCCGTTGAAATAACGCCGCCTCTACTCTACCCAGCTTGAAGAGAGGAACTTCTCAAGTTCCCGTAGGGGCCGATGTCCTCATCGGCCCGGCCCTGACCCTTGGACCTTGGGGCGTGAACACGGCAGGTTAAACGACAAAACGAACGAACCCCAGCGGCGTAACGGAGTAAGCCGCTGGGGTAGATAACCTTCCGCAGGACAGCCTGGGGAGGTTTCCAAGGGAGGGGGGCCAGGGGGAGGAGATCCTCCTCATGCTGGAACGGCTCACCGGGGACGAGGCCTATGCCGCCCGGTGGAGGCGGTACTATACCCTGGTGGTGCGGCATCCTC